>NZ_JBQNBW010000072.1:0-12313 GCF_052169735.1 Treponema sp. | reverse complement strand
CTCTTTGGCTTTATCTTCTTTCCCTTCCCTTTATTCTCAAAGATCACTATGCTTTGCTGTGTTTTATTCGCAGCAAGCGTGAGAGAATGTACCACAAAACCGTTTATTTTGTCAAGCCCTTCTTTTCTTTTTTTTTCACAATCTTAAAAAAAAGAAGTAGTTTTTTATACCTCTTTATACACTATGCAATCATTGTGTACAATAACTCGGATAAGTTTCATGCTGCATATCAAGCAACTACTTATCAACAGCAAAAGTGCTACAAACTCCATTTCTTAGCCGCACCAGCATAACTAAATACGCTTGACGCAAAGGATCAGATACTAACACATTCACCCATTTTCTGTCAACACCAATTTTCTTTTTTTTTATTTTTACTCATCAATATTCAGTGAAGCTATCAGCAACCGCATAATACACTGGAATATCAATATTCTTCATTATTATTCTGCTGTTGCATATTCCTAATATCACGGTTTATTGTAAAATTTATAAAAATCATCATAAAATATGAATGAAAAGACAGCGGTTCCCCCTTATCTTTTTTTATTTTTCGCACTATAACTAATACCTATGAACGAAATATATCAAAAAGAGCTGGCAGTGTGCGGTTTTGAAGCAGTAAAAGCACTCGCTGCTCAGCATCCTGAAAAAATTTCACGGTTTTTCTTTGCGGGGAATAGGGCACGTATTTTTGGTGATCTTTGTAAGTATCTTGCACAACGCAAACGGCTTTACCGGTTAGTACAATCAGATAGTGAATTAGAAAAACTCTGCGGTTCTATTCATCATCAAGGGGTAGTGGCAATGATAGATATGCCGGGCATACAGGATATCCGGCTTCAGCATATCCAAAAATGGAGGAGCGAGGGTGCCAGAGTGCTCCTGTGTGACAGGATAGGAAATGCAAACAATCTTGGGGCAATTATCAGAAGTGCGGCATTTTTCGGTATAAAAGAAATCGTTATCAGCGGTGAAGATACTCAGGCACAGCTGACACCAAGCGCTTATCGGATAGCACAAGGGGGTATGGAATTTATTACCATATATAAAGCACCTTCTGCAGAGGCTTTTCTAAAAGAAGCAAGCGGATATTTGGTGAGAATCGGGGCAGATCATCGGGCATACCGCAGCATAGCAGCTATTCCCTCTATTGTTAGGAAGGATGAGGCAGCGGTTATAGTGCTAGGCAATGAAGAACACGGGATAACGCCTGCTGCAAAGAAACTATGTGATGTGTTGGTCAAAATACCCGGAAGCGGTGCGGTTGAAAGCTTAAATGTTGCGCAAGCGGGTACTTTATTCTGCTCGGCACTTGCAGAAGTCCGGCGTTAAACCTTCCGGCGGTAAAATTCTCTTGAGGGAACATTGACGGCATGAGCAGCCTATGTTATCCTTATTATAGTAAACCGGTTTGGAAACTTCCGTTTCAGAGACTTGGTTACCTTGAAATGCGGCGTTCTAAATCGCATGATTTGTGCGATTTAGAACGCATCAACCTGTTCGACAACTCAGTTATCGAACAGGTCTGGTTATTGGTTGTAAAACAAACCGGTATGTGCACTGATCGATTCAATTATGCGGATTAGTGTGGTGTTTTGGCTTTCTTCTCTTGTGTTTTCTGTATTCCTTTACTATACATTAGGACAGAAAATGCAAGAAGATGTTCTATCGGCGTACTCTGCCGTGTTTTATACTGGAGCTGCAATGCAAATTTTTGATACTCATGCTCACATAGGATTGCTCTATAATGACCCGTTGGCACAGCTTCGGGCTATACAAGAAGCTAAAAGAGCTTCCGTCATTAGAATACTCAGTATTTGCAATAGTTTGCATGATTTTTATACGGTTTACGAAACATTAAAATCTGATACATCGGTGTATCACGCTATCGGCGTTTCACCCTCCGAGGTTACAGCCCCCGGAAAAAATTGGACTGAACACATTGAGAAAGGTTTACAGTTACCGGGAGTTGTTGCTGTAGGAGAAACAGGGCTTGACTACTACAAAAAATACGGTGACCAACGGTCTCAGATTGAATTATTCATTTCTCAGCTTGATATTGCCTCAAAGGCGAAGAAGCCGGTGGTTATTCACAACCGGGATGCAGGCAAAGATATACTGAATATTCTTTCCGAACGCATTCCTGACGCAGGGGGCATACTGCATTGTTATTCTGAAGATGCAGCATTTGCCCGCCAAGCTCTAAAACTTCCGCTGTACTTTTCATTTGCAGGAAATTTAACATACCGGAATGCACGGAATTTACAAGAAACAGTACAAATGCTGCCGCTCGACCGGATTCTTGTTGAGTCTGAAAGTCCTTTTATGCCGCCTGCTGCATACCGAAAAGAACGTAATATGCCCGCAAACACGGTAGCAACGGTTTTATTTATGGCTCATCTTTTAAAGAAGGATAAAGAAGAGTTAGCGGAACAATTATGGAAGAACAGCTGCAGAGCTTTCCAGCTGCCTGAATAGGAACACTTTGTACATGGAAAACGCACCTGTATTATATCACCCGGTAACAATCGGAACTCTAGTATTGCCGGGAAATATTTTTCTCGCACCCGTCGCCGGATATTCCGATAAGAGTTTCCGCTCTATTTGTGTTGACTGGGGGGCTGATTTTACCTATACCGAAATGGTTTCATCCGAGGCTTATGTGCGGAGTTCGGCAAAAACGGAAACGCTTATTACCCGTGCACACAACGAAAAGCGCTATGCAGTCCAAATATTCGGAGCAAATCCCGAGTATATGGCAGAAACAGCGATCAGGATTCTCGAGAAATATGAGCCGCAATGTATTGATATAAATGCCGGATGTCCGATGCCCAAAATAACGAAAACCGGAGCAGGTTCTGCACTTATGCGGAATCCCGAAAAGCTCTACTCGGTGGTGCATGCTGTAACGGAAGCTATTGCCGCACGGGGAGCCGCTGTCCCGGTAACGGTAAAGATACGATCGGGCTGGTCGCACAACGAACTAACTTGGAAAGACTCTGCCCTTGCAGCAGTTGAGGCGGGGGCTAGTGCGATAACGCTCCATCCCCGCACATGCGCGCAATGTTATAGTGGAACATCAGATTGGGATATTCTCGCACAGCTTGCGGCTCTTATGGAGGGACGAATACCGGTATTCGGATCGGGAGACCTGTTTACCCCCGAATCAGCGCGGAATATGCTGATGAGCACAGGGTGTGCGGGTGTTATGTTTGCACGCGGAGCAATGGGGAATCCGTTTATATTCCGGCAAACAAAAGAACTCTTGCGTACCGGAAGCTACAAAGAAATCTCTGCAGCTGATAAAATAAAAACCGCACGAAAAGAGCTGGAGCAGCTTTGTAAGGAAGTAGGAGAAGAAAAAGCATGCCGCGACATGCGGAAAAGGTTTGCCGCATATACAAAGGGCATCGATGGGGGAGCAAAACTTCGCGAGCAGCTGGTTAGGGCATCTTCTGTAAAAGATTATGAAATTATTCTGCAGGCGGTATAGTACGGCTGCATAAAACTTGAGGGTTATAATGTTCAATTTTGTCAACACGATTATTACGTCACTACAAGATTTTTTTGAGGGGTTGTTTTTTTCTTCTTCACCGGAATATCAAAAGAAAAAACAGCTGAAGGTATACGCGATGGAAATCAAGAAGCTGAATCCTCGGCTCTACCGTACCGATAAAATTTTACTGCCGGCATTTGCATCGTTACTCTATCAACTCTATCATTTTCTGCAGCCTATCAAAGCGATCCTCGATAAAACGGTTAATTCCGCTGATCTGCGCATCTGTGAAAAATACCAAGATATATTTTTTGAAGCAGTATTCTCCGAAGAACAGAAGGAACAGCGAAAAACATTTAGCTTTCAGATGCGGAACCAGATGCTGTCTAAATGCAAAAACTATCAAGAAATGGAGCAACAAATCCAAGAACAGATACATAATTTTAAAAGCTTTATCAAAATTGCACAAACGCCGGCATTCAAAACACGTGAGGAGGATTTAATCCGCCTTTTCTACCTTTCCGACTTGTGTAACTTCGATTATGCGGCGTTTTTAAATCGCTTTAATAAAAATCTACAGCTAACGGCAGCAACACCGCCTTCGATTTCGCAAGATAGTTTTGAAGAAGTCTATGCAGGGGATGTCACGAAAAATCTGTTAGACCTACAGTTTATCATTCAGCATGTTATCATTACGCCGGCCATAATTAATGATGTGATCTTTCTTGCACGCAATTCAGGAAATACTACCGATGACGCCGCTCAAAAACTGGAAAAAACATTGCAGGAAATAGAAAACATACTATCAAAACAGCTGAAACGCACCTCTATCCCTATTATGCTAAAACTGATAAAAGATGATCCGAATTTTGAAGAAAAACTAACGGTAGCAGAAGCTAAGCCTCTACGGGAATACATTGACAGGATTAGCGATGGGTTCCAAGCGGATTCCAAACGGCTTCTAAAAGTTATGAAGGAAACAAACATTGCCGGATTGATCGAAAAGTGTTTTGGAGAGGCACCCTTAAAACCGCTTGAAGGATATAACGACACGATCAATGATGCCATTCAAAATCTTTCTACCATTTCTTTTGATTGGGTTAAGCCGCTGGAGCTTTTAAAAGCTTTTACCGAACGGTATTTTGAGACGTACTATAAAACATTTTTACAATCGCTGCTCATTGAAGGTTTTTTTGCAAATAAGCAAGTTGAAGGGCAATATGCCGCAATATACCGATCGTGTGAAATACTGCTGAACAAAATCAAGGCATTCGAACAACTCTTTAAGCCAAAAGGACAGTGCAATATCCAAGAAATCCAAGGGTATATTGCAGAAATTGAAAAAGGGAAAGACTTAAAAAAGCAGCTGCAAAAAATTGTGGAAATAGCGAATATGCAGGCAAAAGCTATTGTACAGATGGGCAGCAAGGCATATTTAGACCTTTATACCTTTACGGAACACCTCTTAGAGGACATAAAAGCCCCAACACCCGAACTCATTACGAATATTAAAAGTATTTCGGTCAGTTCAAAAAACAAGGATTCATTTGCACGCTTAGAAACAGACATACAAGTATTTAAGATTTTTCTTGAAATAATGAAAAACTATGCCGTATTCGGTTCTATTGATAAAGAAAAATCAAACAAAGAAGCGGCAGCACCGGAAAAGCAGAATGGATAATGTTTTTACCGCTGTATTCGGCAGCGGTCGTGTTGAATACTGAGGCTTTTGCCGATATTTATACTATGAATTTGATCCGTACGCCGTTCCGCTATACCTATCGGAATGTAATTGTGTTGATTGCAGCAGCATGTCTCCTTATATTGCTGCTGACCATGGTGAGTCCCGCCATGTACCGGCTCTTAGCGCTGACACCTTTATTGACTATTCGTGCCCGTATGTATTGGCAGGTTTTTACTTATCAATTTGTACACGGGAGTTTTTGGCATTTATTTTCCAATATGCTTGGGCTTTTGATATTCGGCACCGCAGTAGAGAAAAAAATAGGCTCGCGGGAGTTTTTACTGTTTTATCTGCTAACTGCAACCCTCTGCGGTATTGCAGCCTGCACGGGATATAGTTTTTTCGGACTATGGCAGGTTGGACTAGTCGGAGCCTCCGGAGCGGTATTTGCAGTAATGTATCTTTTTGCAGTACTTTTTCCGCGTTCAACGATTTTTGTGTTCGGTCTTATTCCAGTCCCGGCTCCCCTACTTATCATTATCTATGGGTGTATGGAGGTATATGATATGCTGTTTACTTATGACTCTGTAGCTCATTCAGTTCATTTGTCAGGCTTATTCTTTGCCTGGCTGTACATTAGAATACGGTTTGGCATAAAACCGCTCAAAATATGGCTCTTCATCCGCTAAATGGCAGATGAAGAGCCGATAGTGTGAGTGAGCAGCATATCAGCATGAAAAAAACAATGAGAAGCATTGCAAAACGAACAGTTATTTTATGGTATTGTCTCATGTTGAGTTTTCTGCCCTGTATATATGCGGACAGCTATTCCGGTGCAGAACCGGACGAGGCGGAGATTCTGAGGATTCCTGTATGGGTATTTTTAGAAGCACAGCCGGGGGTGATGGATAACGATGTACAGGGAACCGTATTGCCGCCGCGAACTGCTATAATCGAACTTTCTAAAACACTCATGGAAGGAATGATCTATGGATGGAAATTCACCTATACGCCGGTTGACAAGCAGCGGCAGGTTGCAGAAGCATTTGAGCTAACCCCACTCCACACTATTGCACATAATGACAAACGCCTTAGCCTTACAGACGTAAGGATTGAGTATCCTTCTGTATATTGCTGGGCTGAATACCGCATTCCTGAAGCCTTACGCAAACGGCGGGAAGAATGGACCCGAATACCAGTGGCAACAGCAAAGGGACGGGGCAGCGCAAGCCGAAAACAAGAGATCGATGGAATACGGGATGCCTATCACAAAGCGGCGCTCAATGCACTCCACAGCTATTTACGTAAAAACCTAAAAAACAAGCCGAAAGAGGTTAGCGGAGAAATGCTGATCCGGAATAATCCCCGTCTGTATACCGCAGGCGGAAAGTTTCATGCGGAACTGAACGTATATCTTCGTATCAATGAAGTTATTCCGTACGAAATATTTTAGAGCAACAGAAATCACTAAAAAGCTCAAGATTTTAAGCGATTCCTTACTTCTTTACCGAAAAAACTCCTGCAATATCTGTACAACACGCTGTTCGTGTGCAGGATCAGTCATGTCGATGCGGTGAACATTCGGAAAAGCTTGAAAAAAAGTTTGCTGCCGCTTGGCATATCGCTTACTATTCCGTTTAATCAAGGCGTTCACCGCATCGAACGGGGCAGCCGCCGGCACATCGGGGGAAAGCTCAAAGAACTCGCGGTACCCGATAGCCTTCATTGCCGGGTATGCAGCAGTACAGCCTTGAGCCACAAGTTGCTGTACTTCCTGCTGTAATCCTTCGGCAAACATCTGATCAACCCGGTCTTCGATGCGCCGGTACAGTTCACCGCGGGGACGGTCTAAAAAAATGGGGCAGAAACGGAAACCCTCGCGGTAACGGTACGGCAGCTCGAACGAGCTGAGCGGTCGTCCCGATGCGTAATACACTTCATGCGCACGGAGGATACGGTATTCGTCATGAACATGGATTTTTGCTGCCGATACCGGATCAAAGGAAGCAAGTTCAGCGTACATTGCTGCTGCCCCTTTTTGCCGCAGCTTTTCCTGCAGTTGTGCGCGTATAAGCGGGTCTGCTTGAGGCGTAACCGGCATACCGTACATAAAATGCTTAATATAAAAAGCCGTCCCGCCAAGGATAACCGGCAGCTTACCGCGAGCAGAAATGTCCTTGCATAGTTCATCAGCATGACGCACAAAATCGGCAACGGAAAATTCTTGTCGTGGGTCACATATCCCGATGAGGTGATGGGGCAATGCTGCACACAATTCCTGAGACGGCTGGGCAGATCCGATAGGCATACCACGATATACCTGCACAGAATCCGCAGAAATAACCTCAGCTTTTACCGCTTGAGCATGAGAAGTAAAAAGATGTGCAGCAAGTGCGGTTTTTCCGCAGGCTGTAGCCCCAAAAATAACCGCTGTAGAAATACTATGAGAAGAGGTCAAAGATTAGGAATAATCCGGATGATATTCAATTTTATAATCGATATCGCCGGTAAATACCTGCGATGCAGCAGTGCAAACAACCTTATCGTTATTTTCTTCCAGTATGGGATCTTGAATAGTTACCAATTGAAAAGCACGCCGTGTTGCAGCACAGGTGATTTCGTAAATATTGCCTTTAAACTCAATCAATTCTTTTAAGGGGAAAATCATGTTGTACATTATAACAATTTTCTCTCAGCGCTGCAACTAGTCACTTTCAATCCAGATACAAATCAAAAATACCATCTTTACTACAGTATTTTATTTACCGATCGACTTGCAATTTTTAGAGATTTCGTTCTATTATACTATAAGGCATTTCTAAAAACTCAGATATAGTTTTTAGGGGGGCTCTATAATATAACGCAATTATTTGTCCGGAACGTTTAATACCTCGATACTCTGCGCCGATGGGATTGTTCCACAAGTAGTTGTTTTATATTTTTATGCTATCATCCTAAATATGCATAGATTCAATGTTGTTTAAAATATATGGAGTAAATACGGTTATGAAAGTTTTTATGTTGGAAAATAAGTTCTATCATTCGCTGCGATCCGGTATTTGTTTTGCAATGCCGATTAAGCGTATACTGCACACGGTAATTCCGCTGTTCGTTTTAAGCGCCATACTCATCAGCTGTGCAACTCAGCAGCATGCACGCCAAACTGAACCGCACAAACAGCCGGAGTCAAAACCGATATTGATCGAACATCCCGAACGCTTTTTTTGGGAGATTAAAGGCAGCTCAGGTTCGGTGTATATACTGGGTACAATTCATATTGCGGACCAGTCGTTTTATCCGCTTGAAAAGAAAGTTTTGCGGGCATTTGACCGCGCAGACCAAGTAGTAAGCGAACTTGGCGGACAGCCGGAGATAGAAGCGTTTCTGGAAAAATTGCAGGAGTTTCTTGTAACGCAGACCCACAATGATCCTCATAAAAATCTCTTGAATATCCTGTCGGAAACCGAACTCGCCTTTTTATATGAACTAATAGGAGATGATAGTGTCCATCGGCTTGCCTTATGTAATCCTTGGCTTCTCAATACTGTGTTGACACAGTTTCTGTTTTATAAAATAGGGTTTGATGTGCAAAGCGGCATTGATATGCATCTTATAGCACGTGCAAAGGATAAAACAATACTACCGCTTGATACGGCTGATGAGCAGCTTGCAGTATTATCATACGGCACCTTTGAAGATCAGCTGGCAATACTCAAAGACACAATACATTCACTGCAAAACATCAATGAAAGTTCAGAAAAATTGTATAAACTTCGTGAACTCTACTTGACTAATAACCGAAAAGAACTTACCGCTTTGCTTACGGATATGTTGATGGAAGTTCCTGCATCTTTTTCAGAAAAACAGATACAGCAGTATACAGATGCTTTATTGACAAATAGGAACCGTATATGGGCGCAAAAATGTGCTGAATATGTGCAAGCAGGCGGAACAACCTTTATATTTGCCGGAGTTGCGCACTTTCTAGGAGACTCAAGTGTGTTTTCAATTATGCGACAGCAGGGGACATTAGAGTAACGGAAAGCGAGATACACATACCAGAAAAATAACCGGGACACTCTACAAACATCAAGACCTATCGGCTTGCTTTGTAAGGAACTGATTTATCATATCCGCTAAAGCAGATTGCAAGTCAGTTTTTTAGAAGAAACCAAGTATCTGTAATGATTTTAAATCCTGAAAATGCTTATTGTACACCGGTTCGTAACAACGGTGTACAATAAGCATACCTCGGCGCAGCATGTGAGCATTAAGCCTCCGCACAAGTCAACACTCTTGATGCAGTTTGTGAGTATTACTCAATGTTTTGCACACCGGCATAGATACCGGTGTTTTTCAGCAGAAACGATGTTTTGAGTTTCCCGCTCTGTTTATGCCTATACCTTGAATTTCCCAACCTCTTCCGCCAAGCTCTCAATACTCTGCTTATTCTTCTGCGTCAACGCATTTACTTCCTGCACCGCATTGTTAATCTGCACAACTCCCGATGCCATCTCATTCATGCTTTCGGTGATAATACGTGTGAGATTGTCCAGCTTTTGCATCTCCTCTGCGACTCCCTGTCCGCCTTTCAGCATCTCTTCAGAGCCTGCCTGTACCTCCGTTGTAACGCTGTTGATACTCTTAATTGCAATCAACACTTCTTTGCTGCCGTTTTCCTGCTCCTGCATTGCTTCAGTAAGCCGGGAGCTCATTACTTTGACATCTTCAGCAAGCGTGAAAATCGCATTAAACTTTTCTTCTACCGTTTTAGCAGCGCTGGAAAGTGTTTCTATTTCTCCGCTCAGCGTTTTTAAGGTAGCAGTGATGGTTTTGCCTTGCACAGAAGATTCTTCGGCAAGTTTTCGGATCTCATCGGCAACAACAGCAAAGCCCTTTCCTGCTTCTCCCGCATGCGCTGCTTCGATTGCTGCATTCATTGCTAACAAGTTAGTTTGCGATGCAATATGCTGAATAACATTCGACGCTTCCAAGAGGGAACCGGATTCTTCGGCTATCTTCTGTGTTACGGTGTTGGATATCTCCAATGTTGCTTTGCCGTCACCGGTTGCCGATGTAAGATTTCTGATTACGTCATCGGTTTTCCCCAGTGTTTGTCCGATAGAAGCGATATTCGCAACCATCTCCTCTACCGAAGACGAAGATTGAGCGACACTTGCTGCCTGTGTTTCAATATGGTTATTCAGCTGTTTAATCGTTCGGACAATTTCTTCGATAGTTGCTGCCGTTTCAGTAACGCTGGCAGCTTGAGTCATTGCCTGCTGTTTAACCCCGTCGATATTCGCACTAATCTCATTTACCGCACTCGCTGTTTCGGTCATATTGGATGCAAGTTCCGTACCGATTTCTTCCATCGCATCACTATTTACCCCGACCTGCCGGATAGACGTGCCAATTTTTTCGATTGTTTCATTAAAGTATTCAGCCATATCGGTAATCTCGTCGTTACCCGTAACAGGCAGACGGACAGTTAAGTCTCCTTCACCTTGTGCGATATTCTGCAGGGCGGAAACTACTTTTTGAATCGGTTTTACCGTTGCACGAGCAACAAGATATACAATGATAAGCGCAATCACTAAAATTGCCAGACCGATGCCAATCATCGAGAAGCGCAAGGTATTGACAGTTCCCATAAATTCATCGCTGGGGGCATTTATAATGACTGTCCAATCCGTTGTCTTCATTGTAGCGTAAGACGCAATTTTATTTATTCCTCCATAGTCGTAAAAATCAACGGAAGGGTCATCAATTTCAACAGCCATTTTTTCAAATTCAGCAAGCGTACGCAATGACGCATCCGTTTTTGCTTTCTCACCATTATTCCACATTTGCTCGACAACGCCCGTCTCTTTATGCGCAATAACAGTTCCTGCCGTATCAAGTATATAACAATAGCCCGTCTTTCCTACAGTAATATCATCTATTCGATCGGTAAGCCACAGCCCCGGAATAAGAGCAACTAAAGACGCAATGTGAGTGTTATTGTCATCCATAACCGGAACAATGACTGCCATAACCAATTTATGCAGGATAGGCGACATGAACGGTTCTGCAAAGTACCGCTGCCCGCCGTTAGAGGCTTTATACCATGCAAGATGAGAAATATTCGTCGATTTACCATCACTGGTATAGAGTATTCCGTTTCTATCGGCAATATTTAACTGGAGAATTTGATCATCAAAAGCCGCTTCTTTATCTAACAATCGGCTTTTTTCCGTGTAGGATATTTCTGCATTGCGGAACGCAGGTATACGGGAAATTCCTTCAAGAAACTGCCAAAACGCAGTTACCCGTCCATCAATAACCTCTGCCGTATCTTGTACTTTATCGACAAGATGTGTTTCAACTTTTTCAGTTACAGCTTTGTGTGCAATTCTAACAGCAAGAAAACCCTGAACAGTTGATGCAAGGGCAACCAATAAACCGAAAATAATAACAAGCTTTTTCCTTAAAGAAAAACGTTTTTTCATCGTGTACTCCTTTATAGGGGGCTTTTTTTCTTTTTTTTCGATAAAAAGAAAAAAAGCCCCCTACGACCATCGCCCAAGAATTGACGTCCCTGTCAATTCTTGGGCTGCAAGTTTGCAGGGCAAACTTGTTTCTGCGTGGAACCAGCGGCATCCGTGCCGCTTCTGAAATGGACATCCTGTCTGTTATGACCAAAGGGGGTGCCCTTTGGAAACCCCTATTACCGAGCTCTAATGCAACAGTCGTCAAAATTGCTATTTTGTTCGGCTGCTAAATTTAAAGAACGGCGTCCTGTCTGTTACGACCAAAGGGCACGCCCTTTGGAAACCCAAAAACAAAAACTATCGTAAGTGGATAGCAATGCTACCCGAAGGAGAGAGGTATTATGAAGAATTGATCTCTTTTAAAAGGAATGCAAGGCTGTAAGCAAACTTGTTATGGTTTAACAATGCAAGACGCGGATGCGCCGTATATTGCGAAAAAAAACCTTTGGGAAATAGACGGTACAGATACCCTGTCAGCAAATGTACCTCCGTGTACATTTGCTGACGGCGAGTTTTTGCTAAGCAAAAACTCGCTTCTGTGTATAACCACGGACATCCGTGTCCGTTCTGAAATGTCTTTTGGAAATAGACGATGCA
>NZ_JBQNBW010000071.1:0-12538 GCF_052169735.1 Treponema sp. | reverse complement strand
ATGATACAAGATAATTCTATGACTTTATTATACGAGGGTTTAATACCCCGACGCTTGCGTCGGGGTTGTTGATTGCATTGACGATTGCAAAAGTAATAAATGCTGATGTGTTTAAAATCGACACAGGGGATCACTATCCGCGCGATTATAGCAAAGTGTTTGATGTAACGAATGTGTAGAGCAACGAAAAAACGTAAGACCGAAGCTTACCTCGCATGTTAGCAACATGGCGCAGTACAATACGGTTATCATTTGCTGTCCCGTATGGGTGGTACAAAATGCCGCTCGCTGTACAGTCATTCTTAGATGAATACGATTTAAGCGGCAAGACAATCTATCTTTCTGTTACTCATGGGGGAAGTCGGAGTGCAGGTATCGAACGCGAGATTGCAGCTGCAGAACCGAAGGCAACAGTGAGCAAGAATATGCTCATCTTGAACCGCAGTGAAACCGGGCAAAGTGAAAAAAAGATTATAGATTGGGCAAAAGGATTAGCACTCTAGTGAAAACTTCTGTTTAGTTATGTTGACACTCAAGCAGGCGGTGCTAGTTTTGCAAAGGATCCTGCTATTATGGGCTGGTTATTTAAAGCTCGATAAAAGGCGGTAACTTTTAAGGCGGAACGGTATGTGGAATGAAGAAGCTATTTCCTCTGTTGTGCTGCCTGTTTCTTTCGTTATCCTGTACGGCACAAACGGCAGAGCAAGGCAGCAGTGTAAAAACTACCGGCATCGCATCGGGAGGGCGGATGAAAATTGAAGATATTACCGCGCAAACCGCGATTGACCGCGTTATTGCCGATATTGATTTTTCTCCCTGGGGAAGGCTGATCTTCCCGGCGGATTCAGGTTATTGGAGCGGAACAACACTCGGCTCTTTGCTGTTGAGATGGTATAGCCATATCGATGCAGCAAAGACGGTAGAGATCATCCGTTATTTTAAAGCTCAAAGCCTCCGGGGCGAGCCGGTCTTTTTTGACATCTACACGGAAGTGGAAAAACAGCGCGATCCGCGAAAACGGAATACCGGGTTCTTTTTCTTTCGCGGTAAAAAAGGTGCAAAAAGTGCAATCTGCAGTGCAGGCGGCGGCAAGGGTGATATTAAGCCGCTCATCATTGTTGCCGCAACATTTGACAACGGAAATGAGCCGCAGGATTTTGCCCGCAGTGTCGAAGAATTAAGCGTGTTCCATAACGATTTTCGCGATGCGCTGCTGCCTTTTATCGATTCTCACTTTAATACAAATGCATCACGGAATAGCCGGGCATTCAGCGGTTTTTCACTGGGAGCTGTTACTACATGGTACGAATTTTGTTACAATAACGATCTTATCAAGTATTTTCTTCCCTTAAGCGGCGATTGCTGGATTATGGGAACCTACGGCGGGCGCTATCGGCCCAAGGAAACCGCTGACCGGCTTGAACAAATTATCCGGGAAAAAAGATATACCGCTTCGGATTATGAAATCTACGCTGCAGTCGGTACAGGCGATCCTATCTGGGATCAGGTAAACAACCAACTGACCGAAATGCTGACCCGCTCCACTTTCAGCGGGGGAATATACGCTACGCCGTCAAACAGGGAGGACGCCATGACTATGATGCAATCGCCGAATACCTGTACAACGCACTGCCGCTGTATTTCGGAAATTAGCTTTTGCAGAACAAATCGGTCATTTAACAGACTGTAACAGTCTCTTTTGCATAGGAGAAAGAATGTGATAAAGCTTAACTGCTTTTTCCTTTTTGCATTTTATGTAATTCGGCGATATAACTCAACCCGAAAATCTCAATCTCGTCTAATACTTTTTGAAATTTAGTTCCCCATTTACTTAAAGAGTATTCAATATGAGGCGGGACTTCGGCAAAGACTTTTCGGTCGATTAGTTTATCTTTTTCAAGCTGACGCAGCTGTCTCGTTAAAACAGTTCGAGTTGTTGCAGGCATTAATCTTTGAAGTTCATTAAACCTTTTTGTGCCCTTACTCAGATGATATAAAATGATAATCGCTCATAAGATTTGAAAAACCGAATTTTTTTGATCTATAATTTCTAATCTTCAATTTTTATAAAATCTTTCCCGTCCCACCGGTAAGATATGCGCTTGTAAGACATGCGCTTGATTCTGGGAGCCGATTCCTTGCCGTTTTCCCATCTTATATAAGTATTGATATGTTCTATCCTGTCTCCGTTAAATTCAAATTTTTCGACTGTTTCATGGTGTGTTTCAGACCAACTGTTGGAAAGCGTCGCAAAATATTTTAATGCTCCGTTTGCAAAATAAAAATACCGTGCTTTAGACCAGCCGTCGCCTCCAACGCTTGAATCGCCGAAGCCGCTTCTTGCAACAAGAAACGATACATTCGGCACCAAATCTTCGCATTTGACTATCGAATAAGACGTATCTTCCGCAATGGGGTTTTTATAAAATTTTTCTAAATCAATATGCTCAATATGTGATTTTTTTATCAGCACATGATTTTTATTTACATTATAAAAACTTGGATGGACATCGGAAACCGCCCCTCCTTTACGTTCGGTAATGCAAAGACATGCAAAAATCTCATCTTCCCCGTCGTTATCGAGATCCCCTACAGCCTCTTTGCAGGAAATATATCGACCGCAGATATAACCCGTCCCTTGGGCGCAGGAGATTTTGTACCACGGTGCATAATAGCTTTCCTCTAAAAGCCATTCCCAATCTTTACTCCATTTGATAATACGAACCGCATCGCCTGCATTCAGCTGAAACAGTTTTTCGCCGGAAAGGCTCGGCGTCGAGCGGACATTCACTTTGTTCTCTATGACATAATGATCCCAGCTATTGGCGTAATCTACGGCGATGTACTTTTGTGCATACAAGCCGAGTGAACTCATAATAAACAGCAAACAACAAATCGGTTTATTCATTTTTATAGTCTCCCAACTATATTCTGCGTTATCCCTTTTTAAGGTCAAGAGAGTATCGGGAATGCGGCAGATACACCTATAATAACAAAAATTTCGTTAAACTGCTATAACGGCAACGGAAATGTCTTCAATGAATTCCGCCATGATGTACGATGACTTGCCTGCGCCGAAGGTGAAAGTGAAAAAAAAGCAATCAATAAGTCCATATCGGCAAGGTATTCACCTTTCTTTTCCTGTTTGCTTTGATATTTTCAAGTACTTCAATGATCACCTGATTAAGTTCAATAACCGGGAATCTGTATATGATTAACCGCGATCATACTTTACTGCTGCCGGTTTAATGCAAAAAGCCCTGCATGCCGAAATCCATGAGCGTCGCCGAAATTTCGATTATCCTTTCGAGCGGAATTTTTCGTCCGTCCCGAACCCATTGCCGATACAGATAGAGCGGCGTATTGAAAAAAGCGCGGACGATATTTTCTTCATATTCGTTTTTGCAGGGCAAGACGGAAGATTGTTTGTAGGTTTTTGCCAAAACTCTATTTTGCATGCGTTCGCGAATATAATCGAAGCGGCTGTCACAGGTAACCTTTTTGAAAAACTCGTCCTGCGCTTCCATATATTCGAAAAAGCTTCGCACTAATACAGCCCCGTCGTTTTTATAATCGTAGCCGGCGATAAGAGCGCTGTAGCGGTCGGAATGTTCGGTTTGAATTTCGTGCAGTACATCGTCGGGAGAATCGTAGTGCAGATAAAACGTATTGCGTTTTATGCCGGCACGTTCAGCGATCTCTTTTACCGTGATTTTTTCATACGGGAGCTCGCATACCATATCTTTAAATACCGCGCGAATCGCATCTTTTGTACGTTCGACGCGGCAAGCGCACAGACAAAATCGAAATCGCTCGTCTTATATTTTTCTCTTGCGGGCGAACAGTACGCGGTCAGGAACATCAAAGAAGGAAATACCGCCATCATCGCGAAGATGATTGCCGAGCAAACGGGTGCGGATATTTTCGAACTTGAAACCGCTGCGGCGTATCCGATTAACGACCATAAAGCCCTGCTTGATACGGCAAAGGCCGAATTGAACTGCAAAGCACGTCCCGCGCTCAAAGCCGACGTACCGAACTTCGATAGTTACGACACTATTTATATCGGTTATCCCATTTGGTGGGGTGATCTTCCGATGTGTATTTATACGTTTATGGAATCCCATCAATGGAAGGTATAACTTCGGCAACCAAATAGGGTTGCCTCGTTAACTGATGAGTTTGCTACAAGGCAAACTCACTTATTGACGTGTGCGCTATTGCGCACGAATTGAACAACTTCCAAAGTTGATACTTTGTTCAGTTGTTCAATTTTAAGGAACGGTAAAACCGTCATTCCGTTTTGTACCCACGAAGGCAGCTCCCTTGCCGGAACCGAAAGCAGCATCCGTTCTACGTGTAAGGGAGCAACGCTGCTGAAAGGGCTCGCCGTTTTCACTGCTGCCGGTACAGTCTGTGCTCAAACATCCGGTACAGTCAATGTGCAAACGGCGGCACTTCAATTTAATTTGGAGCATAGAACGGTAAAGCTTAATTCGGGGTATGAGATGCCGGTACTCGGCATCGGGACATATCGGCTTTCACAGCAGCAGGCGGAAAATTCCGTGTACTGGGCGCTGAAAGCGGGTATGCGGCTGATCGACACGGCACGAATTTACGCTGGCATATTCAGGAAGGAACGATTGTCTTTCCGCGCAGTACGCAACCGGCTCATATTCGTGAAAACTTTGACATTTTCGATTTTGCATTAACTTCAAGTGAAATGGATGAAATCCGCGCACTCGACAAAGGTAAGCGTTTTTTTACAATGATACTGGAAGAACAGGAGTGCTCATTAGGTGCATGGCATCCGGCAGACTAAGCGCAATGGGAGAAATAATACAAGGTATAACTTCGGCTGCTAAATAGAGCAGCCTCGTTAACCGATGAGTTTGCTCTGCGGCAAACGTCACAGATTGTATGTGCGCGTTCCGCGCACGAATTGAACGCCTTCCAAAGTTGACACTTTGTTCAGTTGTTCAATTTTAAGGAAGGATAAGTATACTCATGGAGGCGCAGTAAACCGATAAAACAAAGTACGCTCCGAATGATGATAGATACCGTGATGACGCTTATTTCACTGATGCTGATAGGCGGCAATTATTTTTTTCCGTGGGCAGGTGTGCATGAAATTTTAGGCATTTCGCTGTTTGTGTTCTAGGGAATGCATGTTGCGCTGAACCGGCGCTGGTATGCTTCGCTTTTAAAAGGCTCGTACCGTCCGTTCCGCATTATGCAGACAATCGTAAACTGCGGTATTCTTGTATGCGCAGTATTTTTGATGATAAGCGGTATTATGCTTTCGCAGTATGTTTTTGCATTTCTGGGTATCAGCTCCGGAGCGAACTTTGCACGGATAGCACACATGCTCGCAAGCCATTGGTACTTTTTATTTATGTCGCTGCATATCGGGTTGCACGCAGGGATGATTTCCCGCCACATCGCAGCAAAGCATCAGCGGACGGCAGAAACAAAAACGGAAGCATCTGTACAGCCGGTACGATTGAAAACGATTATATTGTATACGCTGCTTGCCGGTATTTGCACCTATGGTTTGTATGCATTTATTTCGCGCGACGTATGGCGTTATCTCGTTTTGCAGCAGCAGTTCTTTTTTCTCGATATGGAAAAAGGTTATGCCATATTCTTTACCGATTATAGTGCAATTATCGTCCTGTTTGCAGCTTGTGCTCATTACGGTGTAAAATTGAGTTGTAGTGTAGCAGAACAATGGAGGCACAGATGAGCTTCATGGTATATGTTATTTTAGGATAAATGTTCTTTTCGGCTTAAACAGCGCCTGATACTCCTTTGGGTTTTCCGCCAACTAGACACACCAGAATTGTATATTCGCTTCCGGATCAGATACAGAAACAGCGACTTTACCGTGTGGATCAATATAATCAGATTGTATGTTCCGTTATCAAGTCCGAGAATAATATTTGCTCATATTACCTTAGGATGGTTTTCATCATTCCCGATAGGCTGATTTATTCTGAGCTATGAGAGTGTCGGAAAGCATAAAAAGTTTTTCATCGGAAATTGTATCGTACGGCTTTTCTTCTTCCAAAACGGTTATGATTTCTCTTTGTGAATAGACGGTTTATGTAAGATTGGTTAAAATATCGTGCATAATCATTGAGAAGTGAGGCGGTATATGCTAAAACCGAAAACTGTTATCAGTATCTTTTGTATGTTTGTATTTGCCGTAATCTGTGGGACGCATGCTGTCGCGCAAGAATACGGAAGCGTCGATGACCGAATAATGGATTTTTATAAAACGAAAGACTACCAAAAAGCGCCGGAATTATTGGTATCTTTTTTTAACGAACATCACCCTGACAGAGAAGCCTCGTGGTATTATCCGACGGCATTCTTTTTTTCAAAAATCTTTCCTACGGAGCAATCTTTCAATCAGCTTATGACCATATATGGCAAAAGCGATAGCGAAGAGCGGCGATTCCTTATTCTGGTTGTCAGCCTCAAAGATAAACAGCTTTTGAATAAGCTTTATGAAAAAGAAAACGATGCTTATTTAAAAGGCTTTATCAAAGGTATTATCGATGATAAGACCACGTATGATCCGCTGACAGCCGATATCACTAATTCAACGGAACTCGATATACTCTGGAGTATTTTTTTCGCAACAGGAGATTCCGCACCTATCCAAAAAATTGCCTCGGTGTTAGCATGGGAAGATATTTTTAAGCATAAGATTACGACGTTTACGAGCACTAAAGAACAAAAAAAAGAGCTTATAAAACTTCTTTCCGATTTTGATATTAAATATAACAATGAGGAGATGGATGCCCCCATGGAAGACTGCGATATTTCCGTGTTAGATAGCTATACGGAACATCTTGAAAGTTTTAAAAAACTCATTAAAACACTGAATATAACAGGTGAAGAATTGTACCGTGCATCTATAAAAAATGCAGCCTTTTGGTCGCTCGCCGCTAATTTCAATCGTCATCCTCCGGTAAGAACCGAATGTATGAAATTTGCCGATGATAAAGCTGCTCCTGAGAGGAATCTAATACTTTTTATTTTGATTAAATCTAGTATGTACTAGATTTGAGAAAATACAAACTACAATAATCTCAAAGAACATTAGTAAAATCATTGCGGAGGAAAAATGAAAAAGAAGATTTTTGAGTTTATCAAAAAAGCGGATTTTGTGTTGGTGTTTGTTTTTGTTCTTCTGGGGATTATAGCTCTGGGTTCAGCACTCATCAATGATTTGTTACCGTTTCATCGAACACGTGCGCAGCAGATTGCAGTTGTTGAGGATGTACACGTAGAAATTAAAGAACATCTGGAATTTGAGAGAAAAATAAAAGATGTATATATTTTTAGCGTGAAAAGTTCGGCGATTAAGGCGGATGAAGCATACGGTACGGAAAAATCCAAGTGGTCGGGAGATGGATTTTCGAATGTGTTGGGAAGAGGTTTTGGTGGAGATGGTATCACAAACCTTATTTTTGTGAAAAATAACGGGCGGGAAGAATACAAGTTGTTTCCGGCAAATGTTTTTATCTATAAATATTGCTTAGCCGAGGTTGAGGAAGAGCAACCGCCGAGATATCCTCATGAGTGTAATGTGTATGCCGTCGTTAAAAACGATACAAGGAACGATAAGATTTTGAATAGCGAGGATGATATTGCGCTTTATGTTTCCGATTACGACGGTACGCATGTGAAAGAGATTGCGTCTTCCATAATTACGTTCCGCTTTCTCGGCGGTGAAGAAATCTTGTTTTCAGAATATGACGGAACGGTACAATCGTATTTTGTTTACGATTGCAAGACGAATGTAAAAACACTGATAAAATCCGTAAAGCAGGAGATTATAGAAAAACAAATTGCGCTGTATAAATGATAGAAGGGTAGGCAAAATATGGATAAGATTTTTCAACAGGATTTAACCAAAGAAGAAAAAGTCAGCGGCATTTTTGTTGTAAAGCTCTTGTTTAAAGCGCCGGTAACACTGCCGGCTCGGAAGCAGATGGAAACGGTGATGCAAAAACGGTTGGGAGATGCCGAATGTTTTTCGTACGATTCCGACACTGCCGTAGCACAATTTGCCGCCACTCGATTGAGCCGAACCTGATGGTAAATCATGCATACAACACCGCGTTGTATCTTTTAATAAATGATAACCCCATAGAAACCGGCGACACTATCGACGGCATACCGGACGGTTCAGCACAACCCGAACGATGGATATGCCGCTACGAAGAATCGCTTATCCAGCCTGTGCGCGAAGTCCTCGATATAGATACCGGCGCCTATGCTGCGGGTAACAGACAGTATGAATAAACACAAAAATGATAGTATCCGATCAGTGATGTTGAATATGAAAAGCTGTAAGGCAAAGGCGGATAAGAAATGAATGGAGAAATAACAGATGCTATTATCGAAGCTGCAAAAAAGTATGCGGAAACGTTTTTTAAAACCGATACAAGCGGACATGATTTTTTTCATACAATGAGAGTATGCCGCATCGCGAGCTATATTGCGAAAGAAGAACACGCTGATCCGTATATCGTTCAGCTTGCAGCATTGCTGCACGATGTAGATGATAGAAAACTTTCGCCGGAAACGTATAAGCATAAAGACCGTGCCGTCTCGTTTATGCAAAAACATCATATCAGCAATTTCGTATACCGTTTGATTTGTACTATTATTGAAGAAGTTTCGTATCAGGGAACGGATTCCGTTACTCCGTCTTCCATCGAAGGAAAATGCGTTCAGGATGCAGACCGGTTGGATGCCTTGGGCGCGATAGGAATAGCACGGGTATTTGCATATAGCGGAAGCCGTAACCGTCCGCTGTACGATCCGGCAATAAAACCTATGCTGAGTATGGATAAAGAAACCTATTATCAGCACCAATCTACAGCGATTAATCATTTCTACGAGAAACTATTTTATCTAAAAGATATGATGAATACCGAAACTGCTAAACGCATTGCCGAACAGCGCGAACAATATATGAAAAACTTTGTTACCGTCTTTTTAAACGAATGGGATATGGCAGATTTTATAGAAGGTATAACTTCGGCTGCTAAATAGCGCAGCCTCGTTAACCGATGAGTTTGCCTTGCGGCAAACGTCACGTATTGACGTATGCGCGTTCCGCGCACGAATGCAACAGTCTCCAAAATTGATATTTTGTTCGACTGTTGCATTTTAAGGAAGGTATAACTTCGGCTGCTAAATAGCGCAGCCTCGTTAACCGATGAGTTTGCCTTGCGGCAAACGTCACGTATTGACGTATGCGCGTTCCGCGCACGAATGCAACAGTCTCCAAAATTGATATTTTGTTCGACTGTTGCATTTTAAGGAAGGTATAACTTCGGCTGCTAAATAGCGCAGCCTCGTTAACCGATGAGTTTGCCTTGCGGCAAACGTCACGTATTGATGTGTGCGCTTCCCGCGCACGAATTGAACAACTTCCAAAGTTTACACTTTGTTCAGTTGTTCAATTTTAAGGAAGGTTTATGTGGTAGAGTTTATTGGAGTGGTATCAATAAAGGATTAATTCCGCTCATAAAGAGAGATTAAACTTCGGATTTTTAGTCGAGAGAAAATTTCTATTATGCAGTTATTTTATTTGCCAACAAAGATACATCGCGTATACGAAAGTGATTGCTTGCAAACAAAAAATGCATAAAACAAATGCAGGGAGAATTTCCACATTTATTGAGAATAAAAATGTATACTCAGAGATAATTCTTATTACAATAGGAACAGTACAAACAAAAATTACAAAGTTCAGCGATACGTACATTATGCTTATAAAACGCAGCGCTCTTTTTTTTGTCTTATAAACTTTTTGGGCTGTCGGTTCATTGCGGGTAGGCGGTGTTATTGCCAAAAATTTTTCTACTTTATCCGATAAAATCTGCGCATATATAAAAACAAACGCATAGAGAACGCATAAAGCCGATAAAATATTCGATATATCTTCCATAAATTATTTAAACCGCTCCTTTAAGAACTCGTATGTATCTTCCTGGCAAATATATATGCAGGCCTTATGATCTTTTCCCTGATGCAGTTTTGTTAAGCCGGGCTTTTCTTTTGTTATAATCAGATTTATAAAATCTACAATACAGGAATCGGTAATTTCCAGATAATTTGATTTCGAATTGCTGTGATTATCGTTTTGTTCAAGAATTGAACGTACAGTTTGTTTCAGTTTTTCACTTAAATCAAACTTATGCCGTGCATACGTGTTTTTTATCAGCTGTTTACTCGTGCTGTTCGATGTGTGCAAGAGTGTGCCGATAATTTCTTCATCGGGGGAGGCGGTTTTAAAATAATGCATCAAAAGATTATACAGCCTCTCCAGCCGAAATTCCGAAATCGTATTGGGAATAGAAACGCCGGTAAACATTCGTTTGTATTCGTTAAATGAAGCCTCCGCCATTTTTTTAAGCATATTCTTTAATCTGTCAAGATCGGCATCATCGCAATTAAGATTCCTCATCAACAGTTCATGTTCAGATTTTGAAAGAGAAACATCTAATGTTATTTCCACAGTTTTCTCCATAATTAGCACTCTTTTTGCCGAATGATAATTTTACACCAATCCGCCCGAAAGACGGATTGGTAAAAGTACAAACCGGCAGCTTATTTTTGTTACGCGGACAGTTTGCACGGGTCATGGTTAGCGCCTTTACCTATCGGTAAACCAGTTTTCTTGCGCCCCCATATTGCGTGCACCTGCTTTATACGCAGCAAGCTGATCGCTTGGAACCTTGATGCTGTCGGCAGCTAAGCTTGTACATCCAGAGAAAGCATCCATAAATCCAGCATTATACGTGCACTGTAGCGCCGCAGACGTAAGGCTTGTACAGTCGCAAAAGCATCTTGTCATCTGTGTAACCCCGATGGGTATAACAGGAGCCTTCGTAAGGCTTGTGCAGTCGCAAAAGCAGTAGCTCATATCCGTAACACCGGTGGGTATCTTAGGCGCTTTCGTAAGATTTGTACAGCCGGAAAAGCAGCCTCTCATATCCTTAACACCGATGGGTATCTCAGGAGCTTTCGTAAGATTTGTGCAGTCGGAAAAGCAGCCGCTCATATCCTTAACGCCGGTGGGTATCTCAGGAGCTTTCGTAAGATTTGTACAGCCGTTAAAGCAGTCGATCATATCCGTAACGCCGGTGGGTATCTTAGGAACTTCCGTAAGGCTTGTACAGCCGAAAAAACAGCCGCTCATATTCGTAACCCCGGTGGGTATTTCAGGAGCTTTCGTAAGGCTTGTGCAGTAGGAAAAGCAGCCGCTCATCTCTGTAACCCCGGCGGGTATTTCAGGAGCTTCCGTAAGGCTTGTGCAGCCGTTAAAGCAGTGTTGCATATTTGTAACGCCGGCGGGTATCTTAGACACTTGGGTAAGATTTGTGCAGCCGAAAAAGCAGCCGCTCATATCCGTAACGCCGGCGGGTATCTTAGACACTTGGGTAAGATTTGTGCAGCCGTTAAAGCAGTATTGCATATTTGTAACGCCGGATACAGCTGACAATTTAAGTGCAACTTTTTTCCCGCTGTTATCTTTCAGTATTTTTCCAAGCCGACTCGGTGTTGACTCATTACCATTTAAGTCCGCGGCTGTAAGACCGGTTACTTCGATATAGTGTATGTCGGTAGGTGACGCCGCTTGAAGATAGGTGTGGAGTGCATTAAGCGCAACTTTTTCATAGAGGCTAAAGCTTACGCTTACCTTTGTGTTTGCAGTGATTTTCACCTTTGCGGTAAGGCTTCCTTCTGTGCCTGTCCCTGTTACAAATGTACCTCCTTCAATAGTCCACCGGTCTACTTTATAGACAGTGTTTTTAGGCGTTGCAGTAAACGTTATTTCCGTGTCTTTGACAAATTTATCACCTGAGCTAATTTCCTTTCCGTTGACTGCAGCTGTAAGCGTACCGTCAGCATCTGCAGGCGAGAACGTTATAGAAAATTTCTGTATCTTAAAGTTTGCGCCTACGTTCGTGTTTGCAGTGATTTTTACCTTTGCAGTAAGGTTTTCCTCTGTTCCAGTTCCCGCAGCAAATGTGCCGCCTTCAATAGTCCAGTTTTTTACTGTGTAGCCGTTTTTAGGCGTTGCAGTAAACGTAACGGTTGAGCCTTTTTCGACCTTTGCATTCGTGGCAATCGGCTTACCATCAACTTCTGCTTTGAGTTCTCCGTACTCGTCTGCAACAAAGGTTACGGCGAACGTTTCAGCCGGAGTATTGCTGCTTACTGCCGGCTTGCAGCTGACTGTGAACACTGCGGCAAGCATAAATGCTGTCGCGCCAAGGAAAGCAAAGGCTTTTCGATTAAAGTAGATTTTCATACCTTCCTCCTGTAAAATGGTTTTTCTGTATAAAAAACGCCCGAAATCGGTCTTGTGCCGATTCGAGCGCCGGATACCGAGGAGAAAATAGGTACTGTTGGGGGGTAGAAATGTTCTGTGCGCAGAACGCGCCTAAGCTGACTTCTGACTTCTGACTTCTGACTTCTGACTTCTGACTTCTGACTTCTGACT
>NZ_JBQNBW010000070.1:0-12817 GCF_052169735.1 Treponema sp. | reverse complement strand
ATATCTACTTCGTTGCTGCGCACAAATTAATCCTCAACGTATCAAAGATACGCCTCCGGTTAATTTGTGTTTGCGCCTCGTACCTATATCGTCTATTTGCAAAAGGGTTGAGTCGATTTTTTTCCGATAAAAAGAAAAATATCCCCTACGACCCCTAAAAAGAAAAATGACGGCTTAGGGTTCTACCCTAAGATTCCGCCTTATTCGTGCGGAGGGTTTAATACCCCGATGCTTGCGTCGGGGTTGTTGATTGCTAACCAAGAGCCGGTTTACTGTTCGTTTATAATCCTGTTATAAGATGCTTGAATCCGCTGTGTTTTCGAAATTTTATCTTCCGGTGTCGGCGCTTTATCAAGCTTGCTCAGATAGGCAAAGAGTTTATCAGCGGTATCTTGACTAATGGCATGTTCCATTTCGCATGCTTCTTTGCTTGCAACTTCATCGTTTACCCCGAGAATATCAGTTAAAAATTTATAGAGGGTATTATGCCGTTGACGGACATTTTTTGCAACTGCGAGTCCGCTTTCGGTGAGATGTACCAGTCCGTATGGTTCATGTTCTACAAAACCGGAATCTTTTAATAAACAGAGCCGCTTGTTGACACTTGCCCGTGAAACGCCGAGACAGTTGGCAATATCAATGGAACGGATTGGTTCCAACCCATGAGATAAATCGTAAATTACTTCCAAATAATCTTCTTGCGAAGCAGAAACTTTTGCTATCATACTTCTATGATATACCTCTTTCTTAAAATTGGCAAGTTTGATTTTATCTTTTTTACCTCGGCTTACTTTTTAAGCGAAACTATCAGGAGGCATTATTGAGTGTTTTATACAGTGTGTGCCATACGGAAGCCGCAGTTGACGTCAATATCTTTTACTACGGGACAGAGCGCTAAAATGTTAAACCTACTGCACGAATAAAAGGGATCACAGCAGTGAGGGAAAATATGAAGATGATGCAATAGGCTGCAAAGCCGAGTGCGAGGGCTGTCTGTTCAAGATATGTTTGTGTTTTGGGTATTCGTTTGAAAAGCCGTTGCCGTCCGCTCCAACCTAGGTAGGCAGCTGCAATAACCGGCACTGCCATTCCTGCCGAAATGCTCAGAATGGCAACAACACCGATTCCAGCGGTATGAAGGTTTGATACCAGCACCAATACGAGCACTGATGCCGGGCATGGATAAAGACCGCTTAAAAGGAATGTCCCCCACTGTACTTTTGCAAGACTGTGTTGCTTTTGCGAGGCAGCGGTGCGTGTGTAGCGGAGCGCCGTGCCGGTGCTGTGTTTTTCTATATGCGTGCCGGCATTGGGTTCTCTATACCGGATTGCTATGCTATTGTGCCGCAGCAAATTGTACCGGTTAGCGTCTTCTTCAGGCTGATTTGAAAGAACTGCTGAACCCTGCACCGGTATCTGTTGTGCTGTTTTTCCGAACCGAAAGTGCGGGAACTTGTGGGGAAATGCATGGGAAAGCAGGTGAACAAGGGATACTATGGAAAGGATAATCAGCAGTAGGTATGAAATACCTTCAAGATATACTGCTGCAGCATCGGTATGGGCGGATAGCGCTCCACTGACGTTGTGGAAGATGAGCAGGAGTACAATACTTGTTACACCGTGCAGGGCAACTAAGATAATACCGGTAACGGCAGGCTCCCACACCGGGGCTTTTTTGCTCAGGTAAAAAGAAAATATAAGGGTTTTTCGGTGTCCGGGACCGAGGGCGTGCATAAATCCATAGAAGAAGGCAACCCAAATAATAGTCCAAAACGTGCGGGCTGTATTGGTGTTTGCCCATTCATACAGTGCATCACCAAGCTTTGTCCTCAGTTGGGACTGCTGCTGTACAATAAACTCCGGCGGTTTTTCTGAGCGCAGCGGTGAGGCTGTGTTTTTATTTCCTGTAAACGGATTTGCGGACAGCTCTGTGCAGAGGCACATACAAAAGAGCTGTATACATAAAAAAATGATGTTGTATTTTTTCATTGAGCGTATTCCATCGGTGATAATTAATAGGTTATATGGATTTCCCGCGGATAGTATGTTTGCAAGCCGGGTTTCCATTGGTCATACGTCAGTGTGGTTTCCGCAGTGTCAAAAGGATCATAATACACAGGATATTTTTTATTTTCCGCAATGGTATAGGAAGGTTTCTTTGAGCCGAACATGCCGGTAAACGTGATCGGTGTTACGTCTGCATAACGGAAATCACAAAAGAAGGTGTAATCATAGACAGCAAAATACAAATCTCCTGTATAGCAGGATAAATCAACATAAAATCGGTATGAAACAATCCCTTCTTTCTGAGTTACAGAAAAGTTGCTCACTTTTTCCGGGCTGCTGCGCTTTTCTCCTTGCCGGATAAAGGTAAAATACGCATAATGCCGGGTATTAATAAAGGCATTATTATATACGTCTTTGATTTCCGCGGTATCAAAGGTTCCGTCGCCATTTGCATCATACCCTTGAATAATATCAGCGCTGAAAAAGCGGTCAAAAGTCCATGTTTCATAGACCCCATGGATTTTCCCGCTTTTTACAACAAACTCAAGCGCAGTGGAGATAAAGAGATGAGGATGCGCCCATACTGCAGCCGGTACTGCAAGCAGCAGTATACAGATAATCAGAATACGAGGTAGTGCGGGCTTAATATTTTGCTTCATACGCTGTTTCTTTTAGGATGTCTATATTCTGTTGCCATAATTGCTGCTCCCGTGTTTGTATATTTTTAATATATTGTTGAAAAACTTTCTGAAACAATCTTCTATTATAAAATAATATTATTATGATAACTGCAATTTACGTGTTATACAAGATAAAGAAAAGAATGGAGAATAGGGGATTCGAACCCCTGACCTATTGATTGCGAACCAATCGCTCTACCACCTGAGCTAATTCCCCAAGGAGAATACTGAGAACAGCATGCTTAAAGCGTAAATTTTTAATATAAAGCAATATACACTATTTTCTCTCTTTCGGCAAGAGGTTTGACTTGGATTGTTTTTTTAAAACTTTGTGTGCATACCGGCAGTTTTCATTCTAAATTTATACAGTGAGCATCTCGAATATTCTTCAATCTGATAATTTTGTTAATGTAAATCGCCAAATTGCGATGTTCTTGACAGCTTTGCGGTGAGTATGGGGTGCTTCATTTAGTTGAGCCGAACGCTTCCCTAAAGCCTTTTTTTTTAGTATTTTTACTATAATATTTTTTCCGAGGATACCACATGAATACGTTTTACAATGTTGAAGAACAGAAAAAAGACAAAAATGACCACAACGCAGACGAACAGCTGATGCAAAAATTTTTGAACACGCGGCAGATCATCTTGTCGGGGGAAGTGGATAAAGAACTGGCAGAAAAAATTGTCCGCCAGTTGTTGATACTTGAAGCAGATTCCGATTCAAAACCGATCTATGTGTACATCGACTCTCCCGGCGGAGACGTGGATGCCGGTTTTGCTATTTTTGATATGATTCGCTTTATTAAGCCGCCGGTATATACCATCGGGATGGGACTGGTTGCCAGTGCCGGAGCTTTAATTCTCTTGGCAGCGCCGAAGGATCACCGGCTGGGATTTCCAAACAGCCACTACCTCATTCATCAGCCCTTATCCGGCATAAAAGGGGTAGCAACAGATATAGAAATTCATGCTAAAGAGATAGAAAAGATCAAAGCAAAGATCAATGCGCTCATTGCAGCAGAAACAGACAAAGACGAAGCCGCTGTTACAAAAGATACTAACCGCGACTATTGGCTCTCTGCGGATGAAGCAGTCGAGTACGGGCTTATTTCAGCAGTGGTAAAGAGCCGTACCGATCTTCCGCAATAGACCGAGCAGGAACCCTCTAAAAAACTGCACCGCTATCGGCAGAACCTGTAACGAAATGCGTTAAGGTGTCCGCTTTACAGAGACTGAGATTTAGAACTCGTCGACCTGTTCGAAAATGAAGTTATCGAACAGGTCTATTTACTCCCCCGGTAATGCCTTTGTGATAAACCTCGGTTTAACGATCGACAGGATGGTCGGTAAAATCGTTAAACTTGCAAAGGAGCTGCTTCCCATCACGAGGGCTATCAGAAGTCCCAGCTCCGAAAGCATATTGAACTTAGAGAGCATCAGTACTGCAAAACCGGCTCCAACCGAGACGGCATTAAAGAGAATAGCCTTTCCGGAGCCATAGAATGTGTGGATAAGGAAATCCCGTTCGTTGCGCCGTGCAGCATACTCACGGTGATAGGCAGCAAGGTAGTGGATGGTGTAGTCAATCCCGATACCGATGGCAAAACTAGCTACCATTGCTGTACCGATGTTCAGTTTGATACCGGCAATCCCCATAAAGCCGAAGTTCAGCGCAACGGAGATCATTAAAGGTATAATGCCGATAATACCGGCAACAATAGAGCGGTAATAGACGGTTAAAATTAAAAATACAATAGCGAAGGAAACCGCTACCGAAATAAGCTGAGACTGCACAACCAGCGTATTGAGCGACTGTTCGATAAACATTGAACCGTTTGCCTCTACGGATATATCTTGCGGAAAGTTTGCTTTGACATAGTCCATAACGGCATTCAATGCCTGCATACTATCCTGCTGCCCAACGGTTCTCAGCTGAATATTCACCTTGAGTGTTGTTGGTGTATGAATATCGTCGATAAAATCCTGGACATTGCCGCCCATGAGTAACAGGTAATTCTGAATAAGCGCCGTTAGCTCCTCCTGACTGGTTTTGCCGTATTTTTGCGGGTCGGTAGGAATTTCACAATAGGCAGCTCCTTTATAATTTATGTCTTTTTTTAAGAAATCGACTAATTCCGTAGCTGATACCGTGCGTCCCTTACGGGCTGTTTGTGCCGCTGCGAGTTTTTCTACGATTTCAGGGAAGGTGAATACCTGCTCTGTGTGTCCTGATTGTGCGGCATTGAACGCTGTTGCTGAAGAACCGCTGCCGTTTCCGCCCAGGGTTTTATGGTCATCAAAGCTGCCGAAGCTGTCATCGGAATCAAAATCTCCAAAGACCCCAAAGTCCCCGAAATCATCATCTGCCGTACCGCTTGCTGTAGATGCTCTGGAGGCAGCCGCGGTACCGGTTGAAGCATCTTCTCTGGAATTACCTACGGTAGCCGCTATTGTTCCGTGCGCGGTAGAGGTGCCGCCGGAACGGGGCGTAATACCTGCTGCCGGGCTATCTGCATTGTACACTTGATTAAACCGCTTGATGACATTTGCAAGCGAAGTGATTTTACCGACTTCCGGGATATGTTCCGCGGCATACACCGTCAATGAGTCTATTGCCTGTAATACGTCGGGACGGATTACGTCATTGGGATTTTTTCCGGTAATAATCAAATTCAAGAGCTTTGAGCCTCCGAATTCTTTTTGAATAAAGACATCGGAGCGGACAATCTGTACATCAGGTTCAAAATATTCCATTAACACGTTATCAATAACGAGTTTGGAAATGCCGAATCCTGCAAAGATGATACAGGCAATCCCTACCATTAAAACACTGCGTTTATGCGCGTGAATAATCATCAGGGTGTCGGCAATCACACGGTCAACCGCATCAGTGTGGCTCGGCTGCGATGCGAATTTTCCCCGTATTGTAGGATTACGCGGTCCGCGCAAAATCAAAATTGACGGAATGAGGGTTACGGCAACAAGGAAGGCTGATAACACTCCAAAGCTCGAAAAGATACCGAATTCAAAAATCGGGACAACGCTGGTAAAACAGAATGATACAAAACCGGCGAATGTTGTCAGCGCTGCTAGAAAAACAGGAGGCAGTACACGGGACATCGCTTCGATAATTTGCTCTGCGTGGGTTTCTTTGGTGATTTCGGTATTCTGTGTTACTTCATCAAAATAGTGATTGATAACATGAATACCGTATGCACTGCCGACTGCAATCAAAATAACGGGCAGTACCGTGGAGAGGATTGTCAGCGGAATGTGTACAAGAGCCATTGCGCCGATCGCCCAAATACATGAAATAATAACGGTGAGCAGCGGCAAAAACACACCGGTAAAGCGCCGGAACGAAAAAAACAACACGCCTGCAACAACAATTACCACAATGGGAACTAAAAACATCAGGTCATGTCCGGTTGCTTCATTGACAATCTCGCTGAATACCGGTGCGCCGGTTACGTATGTTTCCGAATCGGGGCAATCCCATGCTGCGGCAAGCTTCATTACCTCACGGCACACCGATACCGCTTCAGGTTTGCCGCTTTCTTCCTGTTTGACGTTCAAAAAGATAATGGTTTGTGTTGCTTTTAAGTCGTCCGAAACCAGACTGCGGTTATAGGTTTCGACAGAGCGGAGCCGTTCGGTAATTGTCGCAAGTTCTTCCGGCGTATCGGAGAGGTGTTCCGGCACCAGTTTTTCTGCTGTAATAGAATCGCCGACAGAATCGATATGCGTAGTAGTAGTAAGCGAAACAACGTTTTTTACCAGAGGAAGCGCAGCCAGTTTAGCATCCAGCTCCTGCATTTTCTGCAAAAAAAGCGGGTCAACCACGGTAGTATACTGCCGCTTAATACCGATCAGCAGCGGTACGGAATCACCGAATATCTGCGCCATCTCTGCATCGGCAATGCGCGCGGGGTCGTTCTCCGGGATAAACCGGAAGTTGTTATTGTCAAACTGAACACGTGGAAGCTGCAGGGCAAAAAAGCCGGTAATACCAAGAATAACCGCTAGAATAATCCGCGGATGCTGATACAGCTGAGCAAACAATGTGTTTTTTGCAGTCATTGTTTCCTACTTATGTGCTTGTTCCGCCTTTGCTGCATTCGTCAATGCCGCACCGATAAAGTCACGGAACAACGGATGCGGCTTATTCGGGCGGGATGCAAACTCAGGGTGGAACTGTACGGCAACGAACCACGGATGGTTTTTCAGCTCAATAATTTCTACCAGATTACGCTCCGGGTTAATGCCGGAAAGCTGCATATCCGATTGTTCAAACTGACTGCGGTATAAATTGTTAAATTCATAGCGATGCCGATGGCGTTCGGTGATTTCGTGCATTTTGTACGCTTGCTCAGCCTTTGTGTGCTCCGCGATCATACAGCGGAAAGAACCAAGCCGGAGGGTGCCGCCGAGCTGTACATCTTTTTGATCGGGCATGAGGTCAATGACAGGATCACAGTTTTTAATAAACTCACTTGAATGCGCACGGGCAAGTCCAAGAACATGACGCGCAAAGTCAATGACGGCAATCTGCATACCAAGGCAGATACCAAAGTACGGAATGTTATGGGTGCGCGCATAGCCTGCGGTAAGGATCATCCCTTCAATTCCACGCTCGCCGAAGCCTCCCGGTACGATAATTGCCTGAGAATCCTTGAGCAATTCCTCCGCTTTTGCCTCGTCTGTAATCTTTGCGGCATCGATCCATACTTGCTTTACCCGTGTATGGTGGTACACCCCAGCAGCAGTCAGCGCTTCACTGACGCTCAGATACGCATCGGGCAGTTCAGTGTATTTACCAACCAAGGTAACCGTTACTTCTTTTTCGGGATGATAGTAGGAGTCTACCATAGCCTTCCATGACTGCAAATCAGGCTCGCTGTTGGGAATATTGAAGAGTTCACAAATCTTTTTGCCCAAGTTGCCTTCTTCCAGCATGAGCGGAACTTCGTAGATGGATTTTGCGGTTAAGTTTTCGATGATTGCATCTTTACTAACATTACAGAAAAGGCTGAGTTTTTCTCTGATGGATGCGCTAAGTTTTTTTTCGCTCCGGCACATAATAATGTCCGGCTGTATACCGACGCTCAAGAGTTCTTTTACGCTATGCTGCATCGGCTTTGTTTTCAGTTCCCCGCATTCTTTTAAATAGGGCAAGAGTCCGAGGTGGATAAACAAGCAGTGTTCGCGTCCAACCGTATTTCTAATTTGCCGGATTGCTTCAATAAACGGTAAGGATTCAATGTCTCCAACGGTGCCGCCTATCTCTGTAATGACAATCTCGCTGCCGGTACGCTCTGCTGTCTGCATAATCCGGCTCTTAATTTCGTCGGTAACATGCGGAATAACTTGTACGGTTGCCCCGCAATAGTCTCCCGCCCGCTCATGGTCAAGGATGGACAGGTATACTTTCCCGGCTGTATGGCTGTTAAATTTATGGAGGGCAACATCGGTAAACCGCTCGTAATGCCCAAGGTCAAGGTCTGTTTCCCCGCCGTCTTCCGTTACAAAGACCTCGCCATGCTGGTAAGGGTTCATAGTACCCGGATCGATATTCAAATAAGGGTCAAACTTTTGATTGATAACTGAAAAACCTCTGCTTTTCAGCAAAAGTCCGATGGATGCAGCAGTGATACCCTTCCCCAAGGAGGAAACAACACCGCCGGTAATAAAAATAAAACGCGCTTTCATGATAACTCCAGAATGCGGCTACTATAGCACATTGTCCTGTCTTTCGCAATGAATAGCAGTATCTCGATATGAAAAAGAATCCGGTTCTAAACTCGTCGTAGGTAAAAGCACGTTTTTCCATACTAGATCTATCCGATAACTGTGTTATCGAATAGATCGACGAGTTTTAAATCGTGAAAATAGCACGATTTAGAACATTGCATTTCGAGGTAGCCTGTTCAGAAACGGAAGTTTCCGAACAGGTTTACTGAGCGTTTCCTGTTTTAGATGATTTTCCTCAATATCGCTTAGATGTGCGATTTTTAATATGCAATATTTCCATTTTTGCATTTTTATGCTATTATAGCTGCGTATGGAGATATAAGGAGCGGAAGGTGAAAAAGTTTGAAGAACGGTTAGCCCGTCTTGAAGAAATCAGCGAAAAGATAAAGCGGACAGATATTCCCTTGGAAGAAGCGCTTGCAGCCTTTGAAGAAGGAATAAAGCTTGCGAAAACTTTAGAAAAAGACATTGATAAAATAGAAAGCAAGGTGCAGATTTTGATGAATCAGCCGGTGCAGCCGCAGGACAAACCTGAGCTGGAGCTGTTTTCAGCTGATGATGTATAAGAATGGATACTGTATACAAACCGGTAAAGGCGCTTGATCCAGAAACAGCACGAAAAATCGCCGCAGGTGAAGTTATAGACCGGCCGGCAGCTGTGATCCGTGAGCTTTTGGACAATGCAATAGACGCAGGAGCCTCCAAGGTACAGGTAGAAATCTCAGGCGGCGGTATCGACTGCATCCGGGTTACCGATAACGGCTGCGGTATGAGCCGTGAAGACCTCGCAATCTGCACAGACACTCACACAACAAGCAAAATTTCTACGGCGGAAGATCTCTTATCCTTGCATAGTCTCGGTTTCCGCGGGGAAGCTCTTTCTTCTATTAAAGCAGTCAGTGATCTGGAAATTACCTCAACGCGGAGCGGTCCTGCCGCATGGAAATTACAGCTTGGGAAGATTCTTCCGGCGCGTTTAAATGCCGGTACAGTTGTGCAGGTAGAAAGCCTCTTTGAAAACTTTCCTGCCCGCAAGCAGTTTTTAAAGCGGGCAGCTGCCGAAACAGCGCTGTGCCGTACGGTTTTTCTCGATAAAGCCCTTCCCCATTACGCAACGGAAATGCGCTTTATCACAGACGGTACACTCCGTTTCCTTCTGCCCCCGGCAAAATCGCTCCGGGAGCGCTGTCTTGCAGCATTTTCGTTTAAAGAAGCTGAAGCGCTTTTCTTTGAAATTGAAGGCAGCGGAGAGTATTTTTCGTTCCGTATTGTACTCGGCAGTCCTGACGTTGTCCGCAGCGATAAACGTGCAATCATGGTATTTGTTAACGGCAGAAGAATTACCGAGTTTGGACTTACTCAAGCTATCGAGTATGGCAGCGAAGGCTATTTTCCTAACGGCGGACACCCTGTCGCCTTTTTATTCTTAACAGTCGAACCGTCCCGTGTAGACTTTAACATTCACCCAGCGAAAAAAGAAGCCCGTTTTCAGGATTACAGCGCCGTCCACCATGCCGTCAGCAGCGCGGTCGGGGCTTTCTACCGGCAGCATACCGTTGCAAGTCTTTTAAAAGAAAAATACGATCCGGAACTCACCCGACCTTTAGACTTTCAGCGCAGTAACGCGGCAGCGGATATGGGCGGCGGTAGTGTGATGCCGAACACCGCACCATATTCAGCATGGAGCGAGCAAAATCGGCTGTATGCCGAATCTCTTGCGCAAAAACGTAGTGTTTCAGCGGAAGTGCGTACACAGCCGCCGCGCTCCGGCACCATACCCGGCGCGTATGGATACGGCAGCGCACTTTGTCAAGCCGCGGCGGCAGCTGCGGTTCCCTATTCGGCAGGGGGACGCATAATTCCGCCGCCCGCAGCTGCGGGGATAATCCCTTCTGATGAGTCTTTGGAAAACCTTCCCGCCGCTATCTCCGGTTCTCCGGATTCCGGTACAACAGGCGTGTACACTGCAGCAGCGTACATGCAGTCTCCGCTGGATATTCCTCCTGCTGATTTTAAGCTGCTCGGACAGGTAGCCGGTACCTTTATCGCGGTAGAAAAAAACGACGCGCTGTATTTAATTGATCAACATGCTGCCCATGAACGGATTATTTTCGAGCAGCTAAAGAATAACAGCGGCGGTGTGCAGGAGCTGCTCATCCCCTACCGGATTATCACAGCATCGGAAGAAGACGATGCCTTTATCAAAAACCATCAGGAGCTGCTGTGCGAAGCGGGGTTCGCCCTTTCCAATGAAGGCTCCGGTGTTTGGCAGGTAACCGCCGTACCGGCACGGTGGACAGGCACGGAACGCGACCTTATCCGTGACATTACCGGTGTCCGTAAAAATGCCGGCGACATTCTGTATCAAATTTTAGCCTCAGCTGCCTGCCGTGCCGCTTGTAAAGATCATGCCCTGCTCGATCCTGTAACCCAGCAGCGTATTGCAGCACAAGCCTTTGAACTTCCCGAACCCATCTGTCCGCACGGCCGTCCAATTTGGATTATCCTCACCCGGGAAGAACTCTTTAAACGGGTGAAAAGGACGTAAAGCTTTATCAGGGCAGCTCCGGCAAGGTCTTAACTATCCCGAAGGCACCATCAGCTCTTGACAATTCTGAACGGAAGTCTATACTAAAACAACAGTAAACGGTGTTTACCATTTCATCACACAGAGTATCTTACAAAATATCGGGCATATTCTGTCATTTCTTTTTGAGCAGGTACTCCGCACGAATCAACATGGAGGAGAGCAAATGACACATATCTCAAAACATATACTTGCGCTGACCGTTTGTATGCTGGCAGCAGTAAGCCTCGCATTTACACAAGAGCTGACGGGTAAAGAGATTATGCAAAAGGTTGATAAACGCGAAAAAGCTGCAACCGATTCCTTTACGATGCGGATGACGCTCATCAATTCCGGCGGCAAAAAACGGGTGCGAGAGGTTACTGCATATTCAAAAGATTACGGCAGTGAGAAAAAAACAGTGATGGTGTTTATGCTGCCCGCTGATGTGAAGGGTGTCGGCTATCTTTCTTTTTCGTATGATGATGCGGCAAAAAACGATGACCGCTGGCTCTATATGCCTGCGCTTAAAAAAGCAAAGCGTATTTCCGGCTCTTCAAGTCAGGACTATTTTATGGGTACCGATTTTACCTACGATGATATAAGCGGGCACAAGATCGACGACTACACGTATACGCTGCTTGCAGAGGAGACGGTAGACGGGAAGAACTGCTGGAAAATTGAATCGGTGCCGCTGAAAAAATCGATGTACTCAAAATATGTTGCCTGGATTGATAAGGAATCGCTGGTGCAGGTAAAGGCGGAATTTTATGACGAGCAAGGAACACTGCTGAAAGTGCTTACGGTAAGCGGTATCGAAAAAAAAGACGGCTTTTGGACTGCCGGCAAAATGGAGATGAACAACCAGCAAAAAAAGCACACAACCGTTATCGAAACACTCAAGCATGAGTTCAACAAAAACATCCCTGATTCGTATTTTAGGGTGAACTCTCTCGAAGAAGGCAAAATCAGGTAATCCTTTTGAAATATACGGGGCATCTGCGTTGTCGCTTAACAAAAAACAGTCCTCGACGTACAAAAAGTACGCCTGCGGGTGTTTTTTGTACGCTCCTAGCATCTGCACCGCCTATTTCAAAAGGCGCTGACGGGGCTATTTTAGTAAGCCGCTACGGAAAATGCACGGAGCATTTTTTAATATGCCTAAGCGATAAAGATATGAGCAGTCGATACAATGATTATGAAATAGGAGAACTGAAATTAACGATTAAACCTTTTACAGGGCAGCATTGTGAATCGACTGCAACAGGAACGCTCCTGAATCAGCTTGGGATTGAATTGAGCGAACCTATGCTATTCGGGCTTGGAGAAGGGCTGGGTTTTATTATCTGGAAGATGAAATCAACAACCTCGACGCAAAGCGCCGGGGTATGTTGTTCTCATAAGGTAAAGTATCAGATTGCAACCTTTGGTACAGTTCAAAAAGTGTTGGAGTATTACTCTTAAGCCCTCCGTACGAATAAAATGAAAAGAAGGAGTAATGACGATATGAACACAATACGGAAATATGGACAATCATTCTTGTTAGGTATTACATTTTGTTTACTGTTTTTTGTATTGACGTTTCCGAGCAGTGCGCAGGAAGCAGCAGGCATAGACGGGAAGGCAGGAACAGCTCAAGCACCTGATACATCATCCGATGGTGAAACTGCATCTCAAATAAATGATGATTTAGGAGATGATGAATTTTCGATCGATTCGGAAGATGACAGCGCAAAACCGGTCTTTACGCTAAGCGGCAAAATTGAAACGCTGCACGGAGTGCGTTGGAACGGTACTGAAAAGAAGCTTGAAT
>NZ_JBQNBW010000069.1:0-13090 GCF_052169735.1 Treponema sp. | reverse complement strand
ATTCCCTGCTGCATTCCCTGCTGCATTCCCTGCTGCATTCCCTGCTGCATTCCCTGCTGCATTCCTTGCTGTAGCCCCTGCTGCATTCCAGCTATCCATCCATCGTTCCGTGCATCACGTTCAAAATTATTAATGAGCATAAATTCTCTCCTTAGCGTTTCATTTTCTTTTATCCCTTTTATTCGTTGTTCTATTTTTTGGATAAATGGATCACTACTTACTTTTCCATTCATATAATGTAAAAACGCTTTTAATTCAGGATTTACTTCTTTTTCTGCATCCTTACTATTAACCATTATCTTTGTTATCCCGTCAGCGAGCCGTATTGTTTTATCTTCGTTACAGATTGTATGAAATGTATAAACAGGCAGTCCTTTATTGAGATAATCAAAGGTACAAAAAAACAGAATAAATAGCTCAGGTAGATTTTCATACGGCTGATTTCTTTCTAACACACTAATATCTATTGCCGATTGATAATATCGAATACGTTTTGCCAAATCTTTTTTGTTAATAGCCTGCATTTCTACATCATAAATAGTACCACTTTTGCTTTTAGCCCATACATCAAAACGTACGCCTTTTGCACCTCCGCCATCTGCAATCGTTTTCTGTAGTTCTATCTCCGTTATCGGTTCAACTTTATCACGTAGAACAATATTCAGAAGTTTTCTACAAATGTCAGTGTCCTCCATAACGCGATAAAACATATAATCATCAACGATACTCAAATCGTCAAAGCTTTTATTCATTGAAATACCATCCTTATACCTGAACTATAGCAAAACAAAGCGGCTCTTTCAATCTTTGATGGTCATGATAGTACCTTATCACAAGCGGTTTCTTTTCCTTTGCGCTTTCTGCGGTTAATTAAAAATAAAACCGCAAAGTACGCGAAGAACGCAGTGATTAAAGTAAGGGTGAACCTAAGCAGTACGCTCTGCTGCGCACTCACCTTAAATCGTAAACTCGGCATAGTTTTCATCGGTGGTGTCCGATACTGCATCAGACTTTGCGTACGAAAATGTATCGGAGTTTAGCAACTCGATAATGCTCATTTCCGGATTTTGATACAAAATATCCAGCAACTCGATAAAATCCCGGATTACTTCACGCGGGGTGATATGCACATCGGCACCGATCCGCTCATATTCAATTTTGATAAACCCAGCCAAGTCATTTGTGGTGATTTTCTGTTCATAGCCATAGAGACCTGCGTGCATCGCAGCGAGTTTTTCACAGAGAATCAGCATTTCTTCCGCAGTAATCGGGTCAAGCCGGATTACCGGCGCAAGTAAGTCCCGTGCACCGGGCTTAGAAAACTTCCCCTCTGCAAGACGGGAGCGGAGCGCCTCGTAGCTGTACACACCGCGCCGCTTATCCTCTATCGCCTGCGGTGTTGCCCCCATGATAATACCGAGGTATTTTGCCTTCCCCTGTAAGGTGTCGTTGTACATGGTGAGGAGTTTTTCGTAATTGTACTGGCGCGTGATGGAGTTGGGGACTTTATAAATATTGACGAGTTCGTCGATCATAATCATCATGCCGGAATAACCCGCCAGCCGGAAAAATGTTGCAAAGAGCTTGAGATACTCGTACCAGTCATCATCCGTAATAATGATATTGACACCGAGTTCTTCCTTTGCTTCACGCTTGAGGGCATATTCACCCCGGAACCACCGCACTACTTTTGCTTTCGTTTCATCATCGCTTTTGAGGTAGGCATGATAATAGGCTGAAAGTAATTGAGCAAACTCAAAACCGTGTACCAGCTCGCTCACCGAAGCGGTTACCGCGTAAATCTTTTGATCGACACGCTCAGTCAGTGCCGGGTCTCCGGGTTGAAGCCCGCTTTCTTGCAAGGCTTCACTTTGCACGCTGCTGATCCACCGCTCCAATATCAGCGTGAGTGCACCGCCCTCCGGTTTTGTCTTTGTGGAAAGATTCCCGATCAACTCGCGATAAGTTGCAAGCCCCTGCCCCCGCGTTCCTTGCAGTCTCCGCTCCGGGGACAGGTCTGCATCCACAACAATGAACCCGCGATCCATCACATAATTTCGGATAGCTTGCAGTAAAAAACTCTTCCCCGCTCCATACCGCCCGACAATAAAGCGGAATGAAGCGCCGCCTTCGGCGATAATATCAACATCATGCAGCAAGGCTTGGATTTCATTTTTTCTTCCGACAGTGATATAAGGCAGCCCGATACGGGGCACAACACCGCCTTTTAAAGAATGCAATACTGTCTGCGCAATCCGTTTCGGAACTTTTCTTTCTGCTTCGTTCATGTTATTTCCTTTTTCAATAGATTAATACTATCATCGCAATAGCTATGGCAACCGCACTGGAAATATTTGAGGCGGTTGACATTCTTACGGTGCAGGAGGGAAGCTCTAAAAACTTCACTTTAATTGTTCAGCAAAATTGAAAAAAATGCACTAAACAGCCTTTAGTACATACCTTAACAACTTATCACAATATCTCGTTTTGAAACAAGAGCATCTCTGCCAAACCGAATTCCGCATTATAACAGTCTAAAGCACCGTATGATAATAACTTGCTATAAATATAGAATAATTCACATAAATCATTATAAAATATAACCTTATATCTTTACTGCAAAATTTCTGCTCTGATGTTATTGCCTTATCCCATATTTGGTTATATAATAGTGTTATGTTGAAATGTATCACTGGATTACGGCATAACCGGCTATCTTCCGCACAACCAAAAACCATGCGCGCTCTTGACATGCACGTAACCGGCGATATAATTTTCCCAGTTCCCAGTTCCCAGTTCCCAGCTGAAATCGTATTTCAATAAAGTTTTTTCCATTCCGTACAGAGCGGCGGTGTCACTGATACCGTCAATGAAACGAACAGCCTTACTCTTCGCATTTGCACTGTGCTATTACCTTTTGTTTTGTTGCACGGCATTACCCGCGCAGGTCATTACCCTACAACAGCCTATTACGTCGCTTTCCGTAAATGCCGATGACACTATTTTAGCCGCATCCGATTCTTCTGCTATTTCAACCTATAACACATCCGGCTATATACTGATTTCCAGTGTACGCGATGAGGCTATTAACCGAAGCCTTTTTTACCAAGAACAAAACGGTGAACTTTTAATCGCCATGACGCATACGGGAAGATTTTTGCTGTGCCGGCGCTCATCAGACAATAAGAAAATATACGGTAAAACTGAAGAATATCTACTAACCGACTATGCAGAAGGCAAAACGATCACGTGTAACGCTTTCAGCAAACATACGAATTACAGCGCAGCTGCATTTACGGACTTTTCAATTCAAATTCATTTTAAGTTACGCTTTATACAAGATATGATTACGAGAACGGTCGAAGGGCATCAATCGGCAATCTACGGACTTGAATTTAGTAATGATGAAAAACACCTTGCTTCCGTTTCCAAAGACGGGGCTGCATATATATGGAGTTGCGCCAATTCCAAGCAAGCAGGATATATAGATAACGTATATACTGACTCAGCAATACCGGTTTATTTCACTGCTGATAGCACATCTGTTATCAGTCTGGAAGATAAAGAATCTTTGAGAATTTCAAACTTGCAGGGGCAAAAGGTTACGGGCATCAATACCGGAAGAACGATTCGTGCGCTGCTTCCCTTGTCCGATCCCGACACCATTGCAGTTTTAAATGATAGCAATGAAATCGTCATCTACAGCATCCAGATGCAAAATCCCGTCGGCGTGATGCGGCTCCCTAAAACAGACACATCCGATATCACTGCCTTTGATTTTTGCCATACCGAAAAAGCGGCTTTTGTAGGCTGTGCAAGCGGTGCGGTATACAAACTGAACCTTGAAGCCCAACAGAAACCCGAAGATAAAACTCCAGAGCCTGAGCAACAGGATATTGTTACGGAAGACAAAACAGCGGTACGCGAAAAACAGAACGCTGCTTCCGACGGCAAAACACCGGAGCGCAAGCAGCAGGATGGTGTTACGGAAAACAAAGCATCAGAATACAGACAACAGGGTACTGTTACGGAAGGAGTTGAAGAGCCGGCACTGCCGCAAAAACAAGACAGTCCGGCGGTTCAAGAAGAGCCTGCACAGGAGACTCCGCTTGCAGAAGAGCAGCCGGAAGCGGCGAAAACGTTTAAAGCCGCGCTTAAAAATGAGAAAAGTCATTTTCTTACAGCTTCGATACTTGCGGGTTTTTTACAGCCGGAAAAGACAAACTTCCAATACCTTTTTGGCGCTGATATTGCGTACCGAAATACGTACTTTACCGCACCAGTATATGTTGGTGTAGGGTTACGTGCGCATATAGCGCTTCCTAAACGGCCGTTTCCTGTTCAGTACGAAGACTTTAACGGCAAAGCGGTTGCGCCCCCGTTTTTATGGATGGGAGAAGTATATGCTCCTGTCGGCATAGAGGTTGTGTTAGACCGCCGCGGTTATGCCGTTTTGTTTGAAGAAGCCGCGGTGACGGCACGGTTGAGTACGCTTGCGCAACCGAAAGCAGCTGCTTCAAAACCGTTTTTTTCCTACGGCGGTAGGTTGACAACCGGTATCAGTGTGAAATTTTTTATATTTGCTGTAGCTTTAAATTATGATTCACTGTGGAAATTGTTTCCGGAAATTACGCTGGGCGGCAGGATCGATTTTAAAAGGAAGCCTAAAGCAGAGAAGGAAGCAGTATGATAAAACAGTCTATTTTTGTTGCGGCAGCACTCAGTATTGCTCTCCTTTTTCTATCCTGTACTACTCCGCAGGATGTCCTCAACGACTACAATAAACATTTTGAGAAAACGCCTGCCGTTACTCAAGATATTCTTGAGACTGGTAATGCCTCGTTAATGCTGCAAGAACTCTATAAAGTTGATATTGAACATACGCTCGTGCTGACCGCTCCTCTCGGCTGTGAAAGGTATGAATGGAAAATTACCGATGTCGGTGGAAAAAATCTGCACGAAACACGAACGGGTAGACGGTTGAATATCTATATCCCGGACACCAAACTCCACAACGCGGTGCTTACAACCGACGGTAAAAGCCGCTTATATGATGTTACCCTTACGGTAAAGTATAAAGGAAAGATTTATTCCGATACCGCCGTTTTGGTTTTATATGCAGCAGACTGAGAGCCAGTCTGATTATGTATAAAAGGAAGCACATCTTGCAAAATATCATAGTGCGTAAGATGTCCTATTTTCAATCTTAATAAAGGAGGTTTGTATGAGATTGAAACACAGATATGTAGCTGTACTTGCAGTTTTAACATTATTCATTGCCGGATGTTCGGATAGCTTAGTCGGGCGTATGGCGGGAGACGGCAGCGCCGAAAGTACCGTAACCTTTTCCGTTACGGATATACCACCGCAGTATGATGAGATGATTAAAGAAGCGCAAAATCCCGCTTCCCGTAGTATTTTGCCGAATGCACCGTTTACTCCTGATAACCCAAGTCTAACTTTTATTCTTACCGGAAAGTCAAACAGCGGCGAGGTCATCGAGAAACAAATTTCATTATCGACTGCACCTCATAAATTTGAATTGAAGCTTGGTGCATACGTATGGGATTTAACCTTGACCGCCTACAAAGGGTATAATGCAGCTGCTTCCCATCATAAACCTGTTCTGGTAGGACATTGCACAGTTGATTTAACAATGGGAAATGCAAAACCTGAATTCAAAATGTCTGTCAAGGGACTCACAACACCGGGAACAGTAAAGGTAACGGGAACCGTCAAAGACACTGATAGGGTGTGTACCCATTACGAAATTGGTATTTATAATTTGTACACAGGAGAATTCGTAGAAAAATATACGGATATTGACGATTCACCCAAAAATACAAATGCCAAGCTAGCTCAAGATGTGCCGTCTTCTGCAACCAGTCCTTTCCCTTTTACGTATGAGCAGACAACTCCTAAAATAACACTTAACCCCGGTGCGTATGAGTACCGTATGATTTTCTATAAGGGAACTGTATCTCATTTTATACCGATTGGTTCCTACAGTGATACTATCGTTGTATATCCCGGAAATGATCTTGTTCAAGCAATCGGCGAACTGGATGTATTGAATAAAAAGCCGACCAAACCTAAAGAGCTTCGAGCGTATCTGAAGGACAACAGTGAGGATAAAGAGCCGGATTATTACTATGTAAAGCTTACATGGAAACCTTCCCGATTTGAAACAAACTATGAACTGATGCTTAAAACTTCTTCCGATGATGGAACAACTTTTCCCACTGCTGCTGAAAAGATTTACGGCTTTAAGGCAACGAATAACACCGTGGAAGATTTTTTGGCATCTCCAATCCGGCATGACGGCAGCCTTGCATACGGAAGCGAAACCTGTACGCTTAAACTCCAGTTGGGGAAGGTGTATGAGGTAAGCATTCGTGCGCATAACTACATTGGTGAAAGCGAATGGGTTGAAAGAGTTAACACTCCTGATCCTACACCGCCTGCAAACTGTACCCTTATGAGTACAGGTGGTTTGAGCCACATCAATAGACGGCGTATTAAATATGATTTGAACGGAGGAAAACTCATCCTTGATGCTGCAACGCCGACTGCAAATAACACGTTTACCGGTGTGTATGTAAAATACGATTCTTATACGGGAACTGCAACCCCATTTCTGGATATTAAACCTTTAAATACGGTACCGTTGACAGGAGTAAGTACGCTCATAAGGGAAATACCCACAACTCCGCCTACAACACTCGAATGGAGGAAGTGGCTTAACCCGAATAATGGACAGGAGGTGACGGTTACTGTGCCTGCCGGGTCTACCGGTATATATAAGCATGAAAATGTTTTTGTAAAGGCTGATTTCGGCTCCAGTCTTGCAGGTACGGTAACCCCGCTCCCTGCACCGCAGGATATTCCGAAAACCAAGATAAAGATTACCTACGACGAAGAATCAGGTAGTACAAATACGACTATTACCCCGGATGCTTCGGGGCATTATCCTGTTCCAAAGATTGAGGGGGGTAAGGTGATGTGGATTACAGTTCAATTTGATGGATTAGCTTCAACGCCGGAGTACGATGATTTACACTGTACAGCGTACTTTGCACCCGGTGCCGGTTTGATGAGCATAGTAAATATCCCAGCAGCTGGCAATGTTTGTAAATTTTCGACAGGTGACTACACTCCGCAAACATTTACATTAAAAGTGATGGCTAAGGACACCGCCACGCATCAGATGCGCTCACAAACCTATATCATTGATTTGTACTAATCTGTCCTAACAAAACCATTGGGGAACTGCCGAATACGGCGGTTCCCCGTTTTTATTTGTGCAGAAGGGTCATTCTCATATACTGCGCAATGAGAATGAAGTATTTTCTTCAGAGAGCTGTTCGGTCTTTACGCTCAAGTTATAGAACCCCGTGAGCGCACGATAAAACCGCTGCGTAATGGGATAGCGGTTTCAATAAGACAGGGATGCCCATGACATACCCACTCCCGGTGTTCTTCCGTTTCGGGATCAAGGAGGGTATAGGCGATGTCTTCCACAGCACAGATGTCGGGTCCGATATACTCCAAGGGCATACCCACTGTAATCTTGTTCATAGCAATAAATTCATAGCGGTTGGCGCTGATCTGTTTGCCGATCGTACCAGCCATAAAATACGGGGATTTTGATTCTCCTCGGGTGGTTTTATTTGCATCATCCTTGGAAAAATAAAATCCGGTTCCAAATGCACGGTGCGCCGTATTATATAATTCCTGCACAAAAGGTTCGGCTTCAGCTTCCGTAATCTTGCCTTGGAGGGCATCAAGCCGCTTTCGGTATGCACGGGTAACTAATGCTGTATAATAGAGACTTTTCATCCGCCCTTCGATTTTGAGCGCATCGGCACCAGCCTTTTGCATATCCGCAAGATAGTCGATCATACACAAATCTTTAGATGAAAAAAGCGCTGTATACCCCTCCCCTTCTTCTACCGGAAAGTATTCACCGGGGCGTTCTTTTTCTTCAACTACAAGCGGAAAATCTTCTTCCCTGTCTGAGTCCGCGGATGTAGTATTCTGCTTGCTTAAAAGCGAATAGTCCCATCGGCAAGAATGTGTACAAGCGCCTGCATTGGCACTACGCCCGGTTAAGTAAGCACTGATAAGACAGCGCCCCGAATACGCAATGCACATTGCCCCATGCACAAAGCACTCAAGCTCCATTTCCGGAACATGCGCTTTTATTTCGGCTATATCAGCGATAGAGGCTTCCCTCCCCAGCACAATCCGTTTAAAGCCGAGATCACGATATACCCGTACCGCCTCGTAGTTGATACAATTTGCCTGTGTACTTAAATGAAGCGGTATGTGCGGAAAATGCTTGCGCAGTACAGAAACCATTCCAATATCTTGAATAATAAAAGCGTCGATAGGATAGAGCTTGAAATAATCGGCTTCTGCTAAAAAAGCTTTGAGATCATCATTATGAAAAGAAATATTGAGCGCACACAGTAATTTTTTCGGCTGTCCTTGCTGTGCATAGTGGGCTTTGAGCGCGCTGATGGTTTTGTATTCATCGGTAAAAAAATTATCGGCTTTTACACGGAGCGAAAAATTTTTTAGTCCGATATACGCAGCATCCGCCCCATACTCCCATGCATACTGAAGCTTTTCGAGATTGCCCGCAGGCGATACTAATTCCATTGTGTGCATTATGCATCCTCCGCAAACAGCGCCTGTATCCAGTGTCCCATTTTTTCTACCGCTAAATGAGCTTCTTTTGCTTGCGCATCCATTGCCTGAAAAAAATGCCACATTCCCTGCCATATATCCAACTGAACACTACCGCCTGCAAGTTCGATTTTTTGTGCCAATGCAGCAGCATCAGCCGCCAACAGTTCCTCGCTCCCGCACTGAATATACACTGGAGGGAAAGCGCTGAATGAACCGCAGAGCGGAGAAACAAGCGGGTTTTGCACGTTATCAACGGTAGTATAGCGTCCGGCAGCGCCGATCAATGCCTCTTTTGATAAAAACTTATCACGTTTCCGTAAAGCGTGCATTTCTTTTGAGGCACAGGAAAGATCAAGCCACGGAGAAATAAGTGCGAGTGCAGCAGGCAGCGGCAGCCCTCTTTCTTTCAGTTTCTGCATTAAAGCAACTGTCAATGCAGCTCCTGCACCGTCCCCGGCAAGGATAATTGACTCAGGCGCAATAGCAGCGTACTTGATCATACGGTAATACACGCTGAAAATATCTTCTAAACCTGCGGGGAAGGGATATTCAGGTGCCAGCCGGTATTCCGGTAAAAAGAGCCGGCACGCACATTCGTGAGCAAAAGAAGCGCAAAAATTCCGGGCTGCCTTGCACGAACCGCTGATAAAAAATCCCCCATGTGTATAAAGGATAACACGGTTTGCAGCGGCAACCTCCGGTTTTAAAATATCCACGGGTACGGAGCCCATCGTTTCATGCGTTATATCAGTGTTGTTTGGAATATGGGGTGAATAAAAAAAAGCATCATACTCTTCCCGGATAACACTGAGCGGTGTTTTTGCAGAATAAAGTGTTTTTCTAAAAGCTTTTTGAACTTGATGTAAGGAACTATATGCTATTTCAGCCATCGGGCAAGTATACAGAATATCATAAGATAATTCCAGTGGTAAAAGAAAAAATGCGGAGCCGGAAAGAGTTTCAGCCATGCCTCCAAAGCGCTGATACATTTATACTGACTTAGACCTTGCAGCATGTAAAGGTTTTCTTATAAAATAAACTAGTTCGGAAACTTCCGTTTTTGAACTGGTCTAATATCTATAAACTAGTACTTACAGAGATAATCTTATGAAAAAACTTACAGTAAAACACAATCAATTTTTTTTAGATGATATGCCTTTTCAGATTCTGTCGGGGGCGGTGCATTACTTTCGGGTAGTGCCTGAATACTGGGAAGACAGACTCCGCAAAGTAAAAGCAGCCGGCTTGAACACGGTGGAGACCTATATTCCGTGGAATTTTCACGAACGGCAAAAGGGGGTATTCACCTTTACCGGCAATGCCGACATAGAACGCTTTATCAAACTCGCAGGAGAGCTGGGCTTGTATGTTATCATCCGTCCAAGTCCCTATATCTGTGCAGAATGGGAAGCAGGAGGCCTCCCCTTTTGGCTGCTGCAGGATAGCACACTGAAAATCCGCTGCTGCTGCGAACCCTACCTCAATTACATTCGCGCGTATTATCATGAGCTGCTTCCCCGGCTGGTGCCGCTCCAAAGTACACACGGCGGACCGGTTATCGCTATGCAGATTGAAAATGAGTACGGCAGCTTTGGAAACGACACTGCATATCTCCAATGGCTCAAAACAGACATGGAAGATGAAGGTATTGATGTTCTTCTGTTTACTTCCGACGGACCAACACCGCTGATGCTAAGCGGCGGCACGATTCCCGGTGTATTGCCTACGGTGAATTTCGGCTCGAAACCGGCAGAATCCTTTCAGTGTTTTCATCGCTTTTTTCCGGAAGCCTCGGATATGGTTACCGAGTTTTGGAACGGCTGGTTTGATCACTGGGGGGAGCCGCACCATACTCAGGATGCAGCGGTTGTTGCAGAAGCCTTCCGGTGGATGCTGGAGCACAAAGTTTCGGTAAATTTTTATATGTTCCATGGCGGCACTAACTTCGGCTTTTATAGCGGAGCAAATTTTAGTACGCAGTATGAACCGACTGTTACCAGTTATGATTACGACTGTCCGGTAAGTGAGTGGGGCGGACTTACCCCTAAATTTACGGCAATCAGAGATGCGATTATACAATACACGAAGGTGATACCGGATCCGGTGCCGCCGCCTGCACCCCGTATAGAGCCGGGTACTATACTGCATCCAGCCTGTATTGATCTTTTTACCGCCTTGCCGGTTCTGTCACAACCGCTCAGCTCAGCCTATCCGTTGACCATGGAACAGGCGGGACAAGACTACGGATTTATGCTGTACCGGACAAAGCTGCGGGATCGGAGAGAGCCGGGCGCACTGACGATAAAAGGCTTGCGGGATCGTGCTCAGGTCTTTTTTACCCCGGATGCGGGCGGCTCACGGCAGTATCTCGGCACCCTCTACCGCAATGATACCGAACCAATGTCCATTAAGGTTGCGGGGGAAAGCGGTGTACTAGAAATCCTTGTAGAGAATATGGGCAGAATTAACTACGGTGCCGAGATGTTTGATACCAAAGGCATTACAAAAGGGGTGTATCTCGACTATCAGAGTTTGTTTAACTGGGAACATTTTCCGCTTCCGCTGGAAACACTTGCACCGCTTGCAGCAGTTAAACCGCAGGAGCAGCCGCAACACACAGCCGCAGCTCCGGTTGCTTCAGCCTGTGATGAAATGCCTGCCTTCTACCGGTTTACCTTTACCCTCGAAGAAACAGGCGATACCTTTATCGATATGAGCGGCTGGACAAAGGGTGTTATCTTTGTGAATAATACTAACATAGGGCGGTATTGGAATATCGGACCGCAAAAACGCTTCTACATTCCTGCACCATTGCTGCACCGCGGAGAAAACACTGTTATCGTGTTTGAATTACACGGAACACAACAGCAGCGTATCTATCTTTCTGCGGAACCGGATTTGGGTGAACCGGCACCGGAGCAGTAATTACCAACACGTAACGGCAGCGCTCCATGAATCACTGTTAGGTTGATGGCGCACAGCGCCACCTATTGTTAATAATACTGTTGCACAAACATTCAAGTATAAGATAGCGGATTCTTGCAGTACATATTTTTGTTTTTTAGAGAGCGGTTCAATCCCACATTTTTTAATGGATTATGACATTTTTAGAAAAAATTACAATTTTTTTTGAGTATTTTATGGATATTCTTAACTTTAAAACCTGTAAAATGCTTAAAACTGAGTTCAATAAACAGATAATAGACAGATGTGATTCAAAGATTGATTTCCTTGATTATATTCAATCAATCATAGAAAAACATGACAATTTGTGCTATATTAAAAATATTAAGGAGACTGTATGCCGTTAACTGCCGTTCAGGAAAAACTGGAGACAATTCCGGATGAATACATGAATGAAGTGTATAATTATTTAGAACTTTTGCAATACAAAATACTCTATAAAAAACAACATGAACAATCTGCAAAAAGATTTCCTAATCGTCGTCCGGACATTTTAAAGCAACCAAATTTCTATATGTCGCCAGCTTTTGACGAACCATTGGAAGATTTTAAGGAGTATATGTGAAATATTTTTTAGATACGCATGCACTTCTTTGGTATTTGTTTGATAGTGAAAATCTATCTAAAACGGCTAGAGAAATAATCAATAATGAATTTTGCTACTACAGTAAAGTTTCATTATGGGAAATTGCGATAAAACAGACCCGTAATCTTCTTCAGTATAGAAATTCAATCCAAGATATTATAAATGCCTGCAAGGAAGAAGAATTTGCAGAACTTTTAGTTTCTGGTAAATCTTTGGAATTAATAAAAAACTTGCCTGATATTCACAGGGACCCATTTGATAGACTTCTAATTACAATGGCGCAAGAAAATAATTTAACGATTGTTACAAAAGACACAAAGATTCCGTTGTATGATGTAAAAACTCTTTGGTAAAACAAAATAGACCTAACACCCGCTTCAACCTGACATTGCGGACAAGGCACAAATGCAGGTTAAGCGTCAGTTGAATAGGTAGGCATTCTCAGTACCCAGCTCAAATAAGTTCAGGCAAAAATACCGCTGCCGTATAGCGCCGCGGACATCCTTGTCCATTCTGCAGAATTATCCTAGACACAAATAGAGCGAGCAGATACAAGACGCGAACAAAAATAAAGCGCAGGTCTGATTTATACCCCGTACATCCTTGGATGTTCTGTATACGTTGAGGATTTGCAGTAGCAATGTTTTGCCTCTGCAAAACTTGCAAGTTTAAGCGGCATTGCCGCTTAAACGTTGGCATGGATGCCGCGCGTATTAAGCAGAAACAAGTTTCACACCGGTCAAACTTGTCTTCAGCGAGGTCCTGTAAAAAGAATTGTGTAAATGGCTGACAAGAATATACTCTATGAGGAGAAGTAAAGATGACAGCCAAAAGACAAAAAAAAGA
>NZ_JBQNBW010000068.1:0-13287 GCF_052169735.1 Treponema sp. | reverse complement strand
AACGCAGAGTTTCATCTAAAGCACCGCTCTGTTCATATTGCCCGGTATTAAAATCCAGATAGAGCACCGGATATTCCTGCCATGCATCTCTATTTTCCAATACTGCTTGCTCTTCCTCGGCTTTTTCAAGGTATAGTCCCTTGAACAGTTCTTTTTGTCCGCGGAAATATGCTGCCAAGGTCGAAAGGAACAAACTCTTGCCAAACCGCCGCGGGCGGCTGAGGAAATAAGGATTGGAGCTTTGTACCAGCTTCCAAATAAATAGGGTTTTATCAATATAGAGGTATTCATCTCTGCGCAGTTTTTCAAAACTCTGTATGCCGATCGGCAATTTTCTTAGAAAACTCATGGAGTAAGTATAGCAAGATTTGTTCAGTCTGACAATTTCACTGTTCGTCCACAGCCGTTATAAAAGTCAAACGATATAAAAATCGGTACGTCGCCGGAAAGTGTAGGGTATTAGGGCATCTTTAAAAATAGAAGTTTCTGGACAGGTTTATTCTCCTTACCTTTTTGTAAGGTTTTGACAGTAGCGCTGGTATAAAGTCTTTATTCGTGCGGAGGGGGTAATACCCCGATGTTCTCGTCTGGGTTGTTGATTATCTTTCATTCCTTCTATGCATTATCAGAGGAAAGATGACCGTACCCTAGTTTTTAATCTAAAAATGATAAAAAAAGCTGTGAGCAGTTCCGCGGTAAAACATACAAGTGTAAAAAAACCGTAGTGGGCATCCTTCATATTAAAAAGTTTTACTGTCCAACACACGTGGAAAATAAAAACACACAAAAACGCGGCAAGGCTTATAATCCCTATCATTGTGTTGACTTTAGAAACCGAAAAAGGACCGGCATTAACAGAAAAGAGCTTCGAGTCGATCGGATCATCATTCTGATTTTCAAGATTGCCGAACAGATAGGCTTTATAGCTGTCTTGTTTTTTACCAAAGCGGTTGGTGAGTTCCTGATTCGTATGGTCAACCCCTTCCCAAAATGCTTTGTTCCCGCTAATTGCAGCAATATTACTTTCGTATAGTTCATACCACGCCTTAGATCCCTTTGCCATTGTTATCCATAGCACTGAAAAGGCTAATCCGAGCAAGGTAATTGCAATCGGAATAAGCCCGAAAAGAGTTATATCATGCAGTACCAACGTGTCTGGTTGATCTGTTTTATTTTGGGTAAGGGTTTTGTTTACAGTATATGTTCCAGTGATTTCTTTCGGATACTGTTCAGATACTATGTACCGGTTTTTAAAGAGAAGCAACATATCCGCGCAGAGGGAAAAATTACCGCTATTATACTCTGTTTGTGTTTCAACAGCCGTGTACTTTGGGATAAAGAACTCTTTCATATACCCTGTATACAAAGCAGCTACGGCAAATAAAAACGCCGCTAAAAAAATTGATCGTTGCCATAGATGCTCCAGCTCAAAATCCCGCCCTTTCCATAGATATTTGTAAATATCCATTGCAGTAGGTAAAGAGCTATCGGTTGATTCTTGTGTGTGTTGAGGTTTATCCGTTGGAGTCATTGATTGCCTCGATGTTTATTGCCATTGATATTTTTCTTTTCTTTCGCTGTGTTTTGCATTCATCAAACTATGTGCTTGTATCAAGTAGTTTTAATAGCTCTTCTTTAGACATATCTTTAAGGGACAGTTGTTCAACTGTTGCCCGATAGAGCTGTACTGCTGTATTTTGCCGGGAGGCTTCTTGTTTTCCCTTCTCTTCATACAATTTAAATGCAAAAAATTTATGACTGATAGGTATTAAAAAGAGAAGAAATATTGTCATCAACAAACCGTAAATGATTAAACGTATATGCTCATCTTGAAGTTTTCCAACTACATACAGCAATATTCCAGATATAACCAACATAACTGTGCAGAGAATTATAAAACAAGTTGGAGATAGCTCGCTCCATTTTTCTGTTGAGCTTTTCTCAAGTAATTTTTCTAGTACCGTTACGGTATTATCTGGAATAGTAATCGTTGTAGTATTTGTTGCTTCGCTCATCAAAAGCCACCTCCTTCTCCTCTCAATATAAATTCATTCAAGTTTTCGCTATTATTCCGCTGGGGATTGCCGCCTTTCGGGACAAGCCTTTGCCTATCATTTCTTCCGTTAAGCGGGGTATACTCTACTTCTCAGGCAGTGTAATACAGCCTGTTTACACGCTGTTTCTGACAGGCTCCAAATATCTTTATCTCCTTGGGCAATGCCGGTGTATGGAACTCCTGTTGCACCGTGCAGATGACATAGCTTGCAGTGTTGGATATAGCATTCCGCAATCGCTAGATGCTGACCGGCTCATATTTATACCTCTCTGATATAAATATACACCTACTTGATACTAATTTGCAATCATTTGGTATGGTTTTCTTTCTCTTTGTGAATACTCAGCTACACAGGGTGAATGGACCAGTGAGTTATTACAGGAAATCACTATCCCCGACATATATCTCAGCCAAGAAACTGCAGCCCTAAACCTGCTTTAGCTTGAAAAAGAGAGATTGAGCGGGCAATCACGGTATCAAGCCGTGAATCATACGCTTCACGGTTTCCATCTGAGCAGGAGAGAGCTGATACAAATCGCGGACAACATCGTTAATGGCAGCATATTTCTGATTTTGCGGAAGCCGTTCGCCGGTTACTAGATATTCAACCGAAACTCCAAGCGCTTTTGCAATTTTTACGCCCGTTTCAACATTCGGCAGTACCCCTCGCGCATCAATATATGACAAAAAGGTGCTGTTACTGATCCCCGTCTTTGCAGAAATCTCCTTTACCAGCAAGCCTTGATATTCAATTTCTTCTCTAAGCCTATCCTTAAAAGCCATTGAGTACAGTATAACAAAATCTTGATGTAATCAGCTTGACGAAATCAATATCTTGTCGTAATATTTTATTAAACATCAATATATTGTTCTTCCGGCTGAGTAAAGCTGCATAAAGTTGAATATCGGCTTTTTGTGTTTAAGATTTTGGGCGGCTTTTTGCGGTACAACCGCAAAAACCAGGCTTTTCGGGGTTCCGCCTTTCGGCTCCATTCCTTCGGAACTGCTTCGCAGCCCCTACAATCCTTGCCGCATTAAAACTTAACAGCGAACATCGTATGTTGATGAAACCAAGATAAGGAGATTATATGAAAACAAAACTGTTTTTGTCGGTATCGGCGGCGTTTCTTGCCGTTGTACTTGTTGCAGGATGTGTGAGTACGCCTAAAAGTCAGGCCGTGAAAGATATGAAAAATCTTTCGTATGCGAATCAGCCGAATGGTGAATTAGAGCTGATAAATAGAACAGAATACGAGTTAGTCGTTTTTGCGGGGAAGATTGATCGTAAAAATATTCTTGGCGGTATTCACGCCGGTGATACTCGTTCTTTTGATTTTAGAAATTTTTTAAGCGCCAATTCCGGGGCTTTTTTGTGTAGAGCTGTGAAAACCGATGTGTATGCGCAAAAAGGCGGCTTTGTTAATGAAACCGATGTAGTTTGGGCTAAATTGGTTACTTACGGCAATAGTAAATCTTCTTTTACCGTTATGAATGAAGTAGGTGGAGAAGGAAAACTCTTGTTTGAAAACGCTTCTCCGTATCCTGTTGAAGTTCGTTTGAATGGGACAACAGGACAGGTACTAACAACGTTACCGCCTCATTGCAAAGAGCAATATGTATACGTAAAACCGAATTCGAGAGGGTATGTTTATTTTCCGACGTATCTTATGTATGACAGAGATACAGGAAAGATAAATAGTATTACCGGTAAAGAAGATGACGGTATATCTGCAAGACCTGCCGTAGGAAGTGAAACCCCTCAAACGGTCATTTTTCCTATGCCTAACGGTAAACTATTCGGTGCACGGGTTGCTTATTTAACAATAAAGAATGAAAGTGGCAGCGCCTTTATCTTTAGAGATGATAACACTGAGGTCCTTTCGCAGAATGGTTATACGATGATAAATTCCGGTGAAACATTGACATTTGAAGTTGATGCAACGGAACAAGGTAAGACATTCAGAGCGCTGAATGCAGACTTCCGTGTGGGCGCCGCAAATAAACGGTATGTCAAATTCTTTAATGGGGAGCCGGTAGTATTCAAGGCCGGTGTGGAATATGAAATTGCTGTTTATAACAAAAACGGTGCGGTAAAAACCGAAATAGAAAGTTCATCTGAACGCTCTATTGAATATGATTTAAATTCTCAACTTGATTTGGAATAAAAACATAAGGTAAGAAGGCTTCCGTAATTTTAATAGTTACGGAGCCTTCAATGTGTTATTATGCGTAAAATAGTATTGTATATATTGGTATTATCTCTGTTTTTTTCTTGTCGTTCCGTACAATCCGCAAAAATAGAAACTTCGACCGTAAAAGAACTGTCCGTATCTTTTAATAATAATACGGATTTTGCGATTGATATACTTGAAAATAATCCTGAAGCAATTTCCGCTGTCTTGCATATCGAACCTAAGCGGAACAAAACGTTTACTAAAAAAATTTATGCCGGTGATGATATATCGTTGTTTTTTTATGCAAAATTTTATATTCCAGTTGGTAAAACCGTTGTGTCTGTAATTGACTATAGGGAAAATAGAGTAGAAACAAAAAATGGACTCAATCAGACTGTTAGTATCACTACATTAGGAGCCGTAATTAAAAATTCGCCGTATTACGTGGTGCTTAAAAATAAAGCCGATAAAGAAATTTCTGTATGTAATTCAAGCGCAAAAAGCTTATACATCACGCTTGATAAAACAAAAAGTGTAGCACCGGAAAATATAGCCGTATACTCATCAAAAGAGAGAGCATTCTATACACAGCAGGATAAAATATCCATGCGCATTTTATATAACGATAAAGAATTTGACTTTCCAATTACCTTCCTCCAATCCGGTTTTGTCTATACCTACATTTTCGACGGAAAACGGATTGTAAAAGAAGATGAACGTCCGTTGCTTAAAATAGGTGAACCATTGTGGAAGCAGAGCGGCGCGGATGGTGTTTCCGTTTCAAACATAATGTCCGCTCCGGCGGGAGATTCTTTTTATGCTGTCGGAAAAGTCCGAAAAAAGGATGCGAACGGAAGTCTTTATGATGCCGGTTTTATACAATGCACTGAAAGGAATGGTACGGAACGGTGGACTCATTTTTTTGAAGAAACCGGCTGCGACAGCGCCGTTTATGACGGTATCGTGTTGGAAAACGGTGATCTATTAGCAGCAGGGCACACGAGCGGCGACGTGCAAAACGGACTCCTACTATTGTACTCATCCGGCGGCGTTTTATTGAATACACAGAAAATTACCGGCAGCTCCGGCTTTGAATCCGTTACACCCCTTTCCGGCGGAACTTTTTTAGTTACCGGTTTTGACAGCAAGGATAAACTCATGTTCGGAAAGGTGCATATCGAAAAAAGCGTCATCCGCTATGAATCTTTTACCGCTCTGCTGCCGCTTGCCGGAACCGAATTTGTTACAAGTGCACATCCGCTCTACGACAGCCGTACGAAAACGCTTTTTATATGCTGTAATATGCTTGATACCGAAACCGAATTGCCGCTGCCTTCGGCGCTGTTTGCACTGGCGGAGAACGGTACGGCAAAGCGAATCCCCTTGCTGCATGCAATCAAATCCGTTGCAGCAGTCTCACAGGATGCAAACGGTGTGCTGTATATTGCCGGAGAAACCGGAACGGCAGAGCATTCAACGGCAATGATTGTAACGGTTGACGCTGCGCAGAACAAGCAGGCTGCGTTTTATACCGGCGGCACACCGTATGCCTACATTGCAGACATGCTGCTGAATGAAAAAAGCGGTGAGCTTATCATCGCGGGAACCGAAAAAGCGGCGGACAGCGCAGGTAACGGTGGAACACCTTTTTTCAAAAGCCTCGCGCTTGCTTCCGGCAAAGAACTGTGGACGGCGGGGTACTCGGATAAAACCTATGAACTTTTATCTTCTTTTATTCCCTGTACCGATTACGGGTTTATTGCGCAGTTTACTTCTGTGAACGAAGACGGCGAATATTCTTCGCCTATTTGTACCGTCCGCCTTAGCGCAACAGGGAAAACGGAGAAGTGAGCGTTTTTTGAGAATTTCGCTTATTTTTGAGTGATATTTTATATTTTTGTGGTATAAGGAGAAACAAACATGAAAAAAACGGCAATAGGACTGGTATTGGTTCTATCGGTAATGCTTTTCGGCTGCACCTCCGTGCCAAATCGTAGTGATTCCGGTATTTCTTTTGTGTCAGCTTCATCGGGGCGTCTTGAAATCAGCAATGACACAAACTTTGATTTAGTCGTTTTTGCCGGGAAAGTTGAACACGGTAATGTGTTAGGTGGCATCAAAAGCGGCCAGACCCGTTTATTTGATTACAGCGCATTTCTTTCTGCAAAAAACGGCGCTTTCTTATGCAGAGCAGTCAAGCTTGATGAGTATAACGTAAAAAACGGACATGTTTCTGAAGATGATACGATTTTTGCTGCTATTGTCGTCTACGGTAACAATAAAGAAGCTTCTATCGTTATACCGAAGGAAATCGGCGGAGATGGAACCGTGCATATCAGCAATGCAAGCCTTGCTTTGTGCGAAATTGTTACTGATTCTCCGAGTGGTCAACTTCTTACAACCATTCCTGCCGGTAGATATACAACGATACTGTATTTAGAAAATCGCGGCCGCCGCCCGTATCAGCTTTTTATTCGATATGTTATTTATGACAAAACGCATCCCGAAGTGATACTGAAAAGCGTATCCCAAGACAGTATATACGCCAGAGCAGAAACCGGTGGGCCGAGTACTATCTTAGATATTGTACCGCCTGAATCGTTTATACAAGACGGCGTTACATACGCAAATTTGGATTTGGAATAAAACAAACGTTAGGAGATATGTATGAAAAAACGAGTTATGTTGGCAGCTGTAATAAGCTGCGTAGTGATCTCTGTACTGTCTGCACAGCAGTCTATTGAAGGGGTGCTGCGAAAGTTTGACGGAGCCATATCGCAGGCGGCGATTCCGAAAGCTCAAGTTTCGATAGGTTTTATTTCGTATGCGGAAACCGATACGAGCGGTACGGTGGTGCCGTGGATGCAAAGCGAAATAAAAAAGGCTGCGGCAAAGATGCGTCATATCGATGTCATACAGTCGAAAATGCTGCCACCGCAGGAACAAACCGGCATTGCAACTCGCGGCGCTTCTTTCGGCAAACACCGGACGATCGCTCCTAAGGATCGAAAGTATATCCTTACCGGTAAATACTATGAAAACAAAACGGCAGGGGTTGTGGAGTTGACCCTTGAGCTGTCAAGCACGAGTGGAAAACTGCTTGCTTCCGAGACTGCTTCAATCCCGATGACGGAGATCAGCAATAGGAACTTAATGCTCTATCCCGAAAACCTTGCGCAAGCGGAAGCTATCAAGGAAGAATTTACACAAGCCGCAGCGGAAGTCCAAAACGCCGAACCTACTGCTGCAAACAAGACGCCGCAGAAGGCCGGTTCACCGTCTGCCACAGCAAAGAGCGGAACAATAGATATTACTGCGGTTATGCTCGATTCGGAGAATAACCTTGTGGATATTCTGTATCCGGGCGATACGGTTAAATTTCTTGTCAGTACCGGCACGGACGCCTACATCGCCATTATGGGGATAGACGCGCAGGGCAATCAGTATTGGCTGCCGGTACAAAACAACTTCTTAAAAGCCGATATGCCGCGTACCTTCCCCGATGGCGATGTGGACTATCAGGTGGTGGACGGGGTGTTCGGCTCGGAGCACCTTTTTATCTACGCGGCTTCAACTCCCGACGGGCTTCCCAAGCCGGTCGGCGAAGGGGCTTATCAGCCCAACACCGTTTTGAATGCCACACGTGGTATGATTGCTGTTGCCAAGCAGAAGAAGCTGGAAACAGGTACTTTTGTTATTCCGTACACGGTGATGAAAAAGTAATTTGTTATGTAGGGGGGATTTTTCTTTTTTTCCGATAAAAAGAAAAATTCCCCCTACGACCCCCAAAAAGAAAAATGACGGGTAAAGAGGGGGGGCATATTACTGTATCCCCCTCTTTACAATCTCCCCCATCACTGAATAAGGAGATTTAAAATGAAGTATCTTAAAAAATTATTCTTGCTCTGCTGTACCCTGTTTGCGTTTACAGCCGCCGCGGTAACGGCGCAAGAAGCTAAAAACGCCTTGTTGATTGCGAATGGCGATTATGCGCGGGATATGGGATCGTTGAAAGAGCCGATACCGGAAGCGCGGTCGTTAAAGTCCGCATTGGAAAGTATCGGCTTTAACGTTACGCTGGTGCAGAATGCAGACCGCGATCAGATGCGGCGTGCCTTAAAAGCCTTTAAAGACAAGACGAGGAGCGCCGGCGGCATTGCCTTTTTCCACTACGGCGGGCACGCGATGCAGATAAAAGGGGCGAACTACCTTATTCCGCTGCGGGCAGCGCTTGAAGATGAGCAGGATGTTGCCTATAACTGTGTAAACGTAAACGACCTGATGGACAGCATGGCAGGGGATTCCAACGTGGTCGTCCTTGATTCGTGCCGGAATAATCCGTTTGCGCAAAGCGCGCACCGCGGGGCTGACACGCGCGGACTTGCAGCTATCGGCATAAAACCGAAGAACTCGATCATTGTGTATTCGGCCTCCGAGGGAAACACGGCGCAGGACGGAGTATTTACGCCCATTCTGACCAAACGGATAACCGAAAAAAACAGAACCTTTTCCGACATCCTTATTAGTATTCGCAATGAGGTACAAACGGCTACATCCGGCAAACAAAACCCCGGTGAATACCGCGAGCTGACGCGGCCGATTTACTTAGCGGGTTTTGACGCATCCGCGCCGGTTCAGCAGGCGGTCTACACGCCGCCGGTACGGCAGGAAAACCGGAACAATACCGGCGACCGGACGTACCGCGTAAACGGAGTGAGCTTTACGTTGAAGCCTGTAGCTGCTGTACAAGGCGCGGTACTGGGGGATAACAGGCAAAGCGATAATAAAGAGCATACGGTAAATCTTTCCGCCTACTATATAGGAGAGACGGAGGTAACGCAGGAGCTGTGGCGGGCGGTGATGGGAAGTAATCCGAGCAGTTTTACCGATTCGGTAAAAAATCCGGTAGAGAGGGTAAGCTGGTACGACTGCATCAAATTTTGCAATGAGCTGACGGCGGAAGTGATGGGAGAAGAGCACTGCGTGTACAAAGTAAGAAGAGAAAGCGTTACAGCCGATTTTAGCCAAAAAGGGTTTAGGCTGCCTACGGAAGCGGAATGGGAATATGCAGCGATGGGGGGAAAGAAGTATAAATGGGCAGGGACGGACAGTGAAGACCGGCTTAAAAAATATGCATGGTATGATGCAAACAGCAGCGGTAAGACGCATGAGGTAGGACAAAAAGAGGCGAACGGATACGGGTTATACGACATGAGCGGAAACGTATGGGAATGGTGCTGGGACTGGTACGGTAGTGTGTCCGGCGGCCAGAGCGATCCGTGGGGCGCTGCATCCGGTACTTCCCGCTTCTTACGCGGAGGTAGCTGGGAGAATGACGCGAATTTCGTCGCTCGTGCCTTTCGGGACATCATCTACCCGGACTTTCGCTACGGCAATCTTGGCTTTCGTGTGGCTATGTCCAAGAATTGACGCTGCTACTCTGACAGGATGTCTGTGGTTCTCCGCAGAATCGAGTTTGTAGAACAAACTCGAAATTAAAAAATGTACACTGACGTACATTTTTTAATAATGCCATCCGTGGCGGTACGCGGCGAAACCGAACACGCAAAATGTGTAGTTAGTAAAAACAAAAACGGCAAAAGCCGGTAACGAAGAAAGAATGTGTGATTTGGGGCAATGAATACTCGATAATTCAAATTACCAATTAATTATAGAAAGGAGCTATTAAATGAAGCATCTTAAAAAACGGTTGTTTTGCGGTGTGCTGATACTGATTGCTGCCGCAGCATTTAGTCAAGAAGTTAAAAATGCCCTGCTGATTGCGAACAACGATTATGCAAAAGGGTACCTCGCAAATCCGGTGCCGGAAGGAATCGGGTTAAAGACTGCTTTGGAAAGTATTGGTTTTAGCGTTACGCTGGTACAGAATGCGGACTTAGAAACGATGCGTAAAGCGCTGAAGGCATTTAAGAAAAAGAGTGAGTCATCCAAAGGCATTGCTTTTTTCCACTACGGCGGACATGCTGTACAGATAAATGGTGTTAATTACCTCATCCCAGTCAATGCACAAATAGAGGATGATGATGAGGCAGCAGATGTTCAAGATAAACTCTTAAATGTGGATCGTATTATGGACAGTATGATCGGTGAGGCTAATATTATTATCCTTGATTCATGTAGAAATAACCCATTCGGGCAAGGTAAAACCCGTGGTGGAGCTGATACACGAGGTCTTGCTGCATCAGGCGGCGGAAATACAAAAGCTAAAAATTATATGATCGTCTATTCTGCCGCTGCCGGACAGACTGCGAAGGATGGTTTGTTCACTCCGATTCTCACAAAAAAGATAACTGAAAAAAATAAGAACTTTGCCGAAATACTCACAGATATACGTAATGAAGTAGATAAAGCAACAAATGGTAACCAAGCTGCCTTTGAGTATAATGGTCTCAAAACGAAGGTTTATTTAGCCGGTATACCAACAAATGTTACAGCAAGCACCGGACGCATTAATATCTTTAGCGGGATAGCTGGGGATGTATACATTGATAATGCAAAAAAGGGCACAATTAAAGAAGATGGTGAGCTGTCAGTTGAACTTCCCAACGGTTCTTATACAATAGAAATTAGGTCTGAAATTACTACATGGAAAAGAACAGCAAAGGTTGATTCTGATAAGACAGCTCATATTCGCTTAGAAACCGGGAATATTTTACTTTCAAGTGATATTGCAGGCGAGGTCTATATTGATGGAAAAAAGTATCGTGAAGATGTAAAAGAAAAAATACCGCTTTCGATAAAAAAATTGCCACCTGCTAAATATACAATTGAAATACGGAATGGAACAACGTCTTTAAAAAAAGATGTTTTGGTTACCGAACAGCATGATGAACCTATTCATATAGCAAATACAAATACTGCCGAAACATATACGAAATCAACAGCAGTACAAACTTCTTCCGAGTCTGCAAAGAATACAAAAGAGCAACCGGCACAGCGTCACTCTACACGTAGCGCAGCTCCTTGGTATTCTTTGGGGGTATATGCCGGCTATAGTCTCTCTCATTTTACAGCGGCGCCTTTTTCTTTTACCGGGCATGGAATAAGTTTCGGTATTCTTCCCTTGCAAATGACATTCGGCATATTTGATCTAAAAGCGGCAGTTATTGGTTATGCCCTTGCATACAAATCGATCAATAATGAAACATTACTGTATCATACATTTGATATAGTACTTGCAAAAGCAGGATTAAAATTTGCGGGTTTTTCTTTCCATATCGGTTTAGGTACACCGTTGCTATGGGAGACTGTAAAACACCCATCAGTAGAATCAGGGACGCTGACAAGATTCGCTATTAGCATACCTATTGATATACAATATGCATTTAATAATTATATTTCGATGTATACCGAATATGCACCTACATTTCCGGTAGGTAATCGTGCTATACCGCTCTTTGAGCATTCGTTCAATCTCGGTGTTAGTGTTAATTGTGTTAATTTGTATTAAGAGGATTAATGTATGAAAAAGAAGCTATGTTTTTTATTTGGTATTGTATTACTTATTACTTGTTGTTCATATAACCCGAGTCTTATCTATAACCGGGTATATCAATACGGAAACTATAAGTTTAAACAGCTCGATAGTCATTCCGTCAGCTTTTGCGGATTTGCAAGTGATCAGGCGGCACAAACAGCACAAGCAGTTTCCAGAACCTTTGTTATTCCGGAAACAATATACGGTCAGCCTGTTACAAAAATAGAGCGTGAAGCCTTTATGTCCTCTACGTTGTTTGATCAAATCGTTGTACCCAAAACGGTAACGGTGATTGGACGTGCTGCTTTTTATAACTGTTCGGCAAAGATAAGCGCCTCCGGAAACATTTTACGTGATGAAGGGCATCTTTCGCCTTTAGGGGATAATGCTAACAACGAAGGAAACAACAATGGCAACGGAAATCATAATGGAGGAAATAACAGTAATTACGGTTCTCCTTTTGAGCAATATGTAGGTCAGTATTCCGGTACGTATAGCATATCAGGGGGCGGAATGGGGCAGCAGAACGGTAACTGGAGAGGGGTTGTTGATAAGAGCGGTCGCATGACGGTTACCTTTGATAATATGCCGCAATCTTTTTCTCCGATACTTACTCAGACAGGGGATTTTTCATCAGATGGTCATAACGGTCCGCCTCTTAGAGGGTCAATACGGAACGGTCACGTTACCGGTGTACTTTTTGATACACCGGCATTCCAACAACAAATGGGTACTTTTGAAGGTCATCGGTCGTAAAAGTTCTTTCTAACTTAATGCAATAGTTGAAAAAATATCAGCGTCATGCAGATTCTGTGTTCTGCAAGGTAATTGCTTCCCCGGTAAAGCGTACCTGCAAATTAATTTTTGAGACTGTTGCATTACTGTGCTTTGAGTGTATACGTTTAATAAACAAGTTTTTCAAAAACACAGGCGGTTAACAAAGCTGCGCTCATTTAGCCGCTTATAATAAATCTTTTTGGAATAGTCAATAGTAGTGCAGTGCCTAAACATTTAAGCAGCACTTTTTTTAGCTGCTGTTTTTCTATATACCAGTGGAGGTGAGCCATCGGGATTTACCGTCGTTACACGCTTGGTGTTGTAATAGGCAAACGTGTATCTTCAGACGATTGTCTTGACTTCCTCAACGGTCAGTTTTGTCGTATCAAGCTGATATATCTTTTCCTTTTTCAGCGTCGCAAACCAGCTTTCCATCCGTGCATTATTCCAAGGTTTATTTTAAGCGGTACAAATGGTACCGCTTAAAAACGCTTCGAGTTTGCTTATCGCAAACATCGCCTATTGATTGCACTTTTTCATTTCATTGCAAAAGTGCGGCAATTCGCCAATCCTCGCCTTTTGATTCGCAATCCGCTTTAGCGGATAAGATAAACCGTTTCCTTACAGAACAAGCCGACAGGCTTGATAAAGGCTGCGGTTGTCGATTTATAGGAGCATTTGCCAACTCCGCTCATACTCTGGACAGCGTGCAGCTGTCCGAGCGTCTTTTTGTACTCGCCGCTTGTATACTGGCTTCCACAGTCACTATGAATTATCGCTCC
>NZ_JBQNBW010000067.1:0-13518 GCF_052169735.1 Treponema sp. | reverse complement strand
AGATTGCCTATTATTTTTATTGCACTTTGCATCTCTCCGTTAGCCTTTTGCAAATAGCCTGTCCAGAAGTGTACATCCGTGTACACTTCTGGACGCGAGTTTTTGCGCTGCAAAAACATCGCTGCTGCATAAAACCACGGACATCCGTGTCCGTCCTGTAGATACGAGGCGCGAGCACAAATTAACCGCAGGCACGGTCAAGAATGTACATCCCTGTACATTCTTGACCTACACGTTTGCATTGCAAACGTGCTACTGAATAGAACAACCGCCATCCGTGGCGGTTCTGATACGTCGAGGACTAATTTTTGTGAAATAACGAAGTAGATGCCCGCATATTTAAAAAAAGTCTTTTTGCCGTTAGCCTTTTGCAAATAGACGATGCAGATGCTAGGAGCCTAGCCGAAATAAAGCGGAGGCGTACTTGCTGTACGTTGAGCATTTATTTCGGCGTAGCGACAACGCAGATGCGCCGTATATTTGCAAAAGGAGACTACTGCTTTGCACACGCAACTATCTTATACTTCTTCGTAGCCGTCGGCGGATGCGATGCCATAAATTTTTGACGCGCTTCCATCGTGGAGTTGGCGCCTACCGATAAACTCGCGTTTCCGGTAATCTTTCCGTTTTGAATGGTCTGGACGACCAGTTTGTACGTATTCATAAAAATACCTCCTGAAAAAATTCCCTCATCCTTACGGGATTGGCTTAGTGTCGTCGTATTCTTTCATTTTTTCACCAGGAAAATAACAACAGTCGCCAATCCCTTTATCAATGAGCCCTCCTATATAAGAACGGTATTCTGATGGAACATATACCATTTTTACACAGCTATCATAATTAGACTCTTTTGCTTTCCTACCAAATGCAGAACCCCAAATTGTCTCTATCGTTCTAGGAAGATATATGCTTAAAGAGCGGCAATTATCAAATGCTTGACTATCAATACATCTAACATTTTTTGGTAACCGAACTTCTTCCAATGAATAACAGCCATAGAATGCATTTTCACCGATAGTTGTTAATGCATTTGCGGCTCCACCTTGCAGGGTAACTTTCTTCAGCTTTGTGCATCCTTGGCACATAGATTGTTCAATTGTTATTACGGTTCGAGGAATCACGACTTCTGTTAGTTCGGTACAATTGGAAAAGGTATATCCTACGATAGTGGTAACCGGTACCCCATACATACTTTCAGGAATAACGATTCGTCCTTTTAGTATTTCATTTTTCCGGGATGCATCTCCTTTATAAAAAAGCCTTCCATGCTCATTTACTGCCAAATACGGCAAGGCCGCATTTTTAAAATACGCCTTTACATACCGGTCGCCGGTTACCGTATAGGTTGCAGTCCCCTCGCTTGGGGTATCGGTAAGCCCTTCCCAGCGGTCAAATACATAGCCATCCTCCGGTATGGCTGTAAAGGTAACGGAAGAACCGTAGGGCGCTTTGCCGCCGGACTGGAGATTATCTGTATCTCCTTCAACCTTTGCGGAAATCGAACCGCCTTCGCTTGCACCAAATGTAATAGTTCCATACCGTGTTATTTTCACGAAGGCAACGGTAACGTTGACATCTTGTGTGATAATCAGTTCAACAGCGCCTGTTCCGGCTGCTGCATCAATACCGGTCCATGCGCCGATCGTATAACCGTCTGCACTCTTCGGGTTTGCGGTAAACCGTACTTTTGTACCGGCTTTCACTTTCTCGTTACTTGTTAAAGTCTTACTGCCCGCTGTTGCGGTGAGCGTGCCGCCGGTGTTGTCCTTCACACTGAATGTAACGGTATATTCTTGAGTTTGATCAGACGGATTCTGGGTTTGCGGTTGATTGGGGGTTGATGGATTAGGTGAACCGCCGCCTGCAGGTTTTTTGATAAATTTGATGGTAACCGAGCTGTCTTTTGTTATCACTATTTCTGCGGTTGCAGCTCCGGTCCCTACCGTTACACCCGTCCACCCTTCTATTTTGTATCCTTCACGGGGGTGTGCCGTCAGCGATATCTTTGTTCCCGACAATACCGGTATGTTAGTTTCAGAACCCGTTTCAACCGGTTTGTGATTAATCATTGCTTTTAGCGTGCCGCCCTCCGCACCGGAGACCTTCAAGGTAATCGTGTAATACACTGCCGCCGGAGCGACTTTGGGCTTACAACCGGCAATACCGATCATCATCATCATACTGATAACAGTACATAATCGAAGCAGCGATGATTGTCTTAAGAATTTCATTTTTTCCTCCATAATAAATGAAATGAATAAAATATTTGTGCATCTGCAAAAAAGCATGATTAGTTTTTTTGCAGATGTCCATTTAATTGCTGTAAACTTCTTGCCGTTTTCCGGTTTGTGTTTGCAGCAGCGGTGTGTGTGATGGAGCTGTAGCGTTTGACTGAGTTTGAAAGAAATCCGCTTAGCTGCCTGATATGCAGCGGTAGTCCGCTTAATAGGCTCAACGATATAGTGCAAAAAGAGACGTCCGGCACGGGGATACTCATATAGAATCCCGTGCACATATCTGACATATCGAAAAAGAGAGAATAAAAAAATTAAATTGTATAAGTCTTTTCTATATAATGATTTAATGGGGTGGGGGTATGGAAAAGAGGCTCGTGAGCGAATGATAGGCTATGTGTCATGGAGAACCTCCTTTTCAAAATAAGCTAGGGAATAACAGATCAATTATAACCTCTGCAATAAAGCGCTGTCAAGCAATTTTCAGGTGAATGTTCCAATGGAAGCAGCGCTGAAATAGTTTTTGTGTACAGCTATTAACTGATGTGTATCTCTAAAAATCTACCTGTATTTTTTGCAGAAGCTCTCGTGTGTATCAGCGATGCGGAACCCAGCTCCGGCTCTATTCATATCGGCGATAAACTGCGGGTATGATACCGCTACGCAATCAAAATCTTCGACAACCGAGCATTCGCAGGGGGGATGCGTATGCGGTAACTGCCGGGCAATGCCGCTTGCTGCAACGGCAAGCATCATCGCAATGCGGTGATCGTTGCGGCTGTGTACACAGGCGGGATGGAGTTTGTATGTACCGCCATCCCTGCTGCTGTCTGCGCATCCGGTTCCGCCTACACCTCCGATTCCATCTATGCGGAGAAAATCACTGCCTTCTTCGATACGCGCGCCGAATTTTGCCAATTCTTCCGCGGTGGCATGGAGGCGGTCGCATTCTTTAAAGCGGCATACACCGGCATTGGTAAGGTAGGTTTGCCCTGAACAAAAGAGCGCCGCTGCGGCGAGTATGGGAACTGCATCGGGGATGTCGGCACAGTCGAATCGTCCGCCCTGTAGGGTACGGGAGCGGGGAAAAACCGAGACCGTGCGGCGCTCTGTATCACAGCGGATATCTGCCCCCATCGCTTGCAAAATCTTTACTGCCTGAAAATCTCCTTGGCTATCCGCCGGATCAACATTGGTAATGCATAGTTCTGCGTTGCAGATGACTGCCGCGGCGATGGGGAAGAGGGCGGACGACCAGTCCCCCGGTACTGTTGCCGCAAAGGGACGGTATTGCTGCTGCCCGGTAATTTCAAATACACACGTATCGGCATTAAAGCTCTTTTCGCTGTATGAAAGGCTGATTCCTGCTGTCCTAAGCCAGTTGCAGGTCATTTTAAGATAGGGGCGCTCTCCTGCATGGGTAAACACAATACGGGTATCACCTTTTAAAAGAGGTGCTGCAAGGAGGAGTCCGGTAACCGGTTGCGAAAAGGGACCGGTGAGCTGGTATGTCTGTGCCGGAAGCTGACCGCAAAAGCGAAGCGGCGGAACTTCCATACCGCGTGTATCGTTCTTAATCTGTGCCGCCGAACAGGAAATACCCCCTTGCCGATATACGGTAAGGAGCGGCTCTACGGGGCGGCTCCGCAAGGATTCATCGCCGGTGAGGGTGATGGGCGCGGTACCAGCTGCAAGAATCATACCAAGAAAGTAGAGCAGCGAACCTGAGTTACCAAGATCGAGTGTTGCGGCAGGAAAGGACAAAAGACCGGCAGCGGGCGGGGTAATCTTGAGCGCCGCCAGTTTACCGGGGATTTCTTCAATCCTCACACCTAACTGCCGCAACGCCTGTATCGCACTGAAGGTGTCAGCGCTCATAAGCGGTGCTGTAATAACAGAGGTTTTCCGGCTGAGGGATGCGCAGAGTAAGGCTCGCATCGTATAGCTTTTAGAAGGCGGTGCCGTTATGCTTCCGCGGAAGGCGGGAGGCTGTACAATAAGGTTCATTTTTTATCTGATGGAGCCTTTTTCCGCGGTGCTGCCTTTTTTCTCGATGCTGATTCTCTGCTTACCTGAGTTTTCTGCGCTTCCTGAGTTTCCTCTTCTGAATCAGCTGTTTTCGTACCAGCACCTTTCGTATCAGCAGTTCCCGATTTGCTGGGCTGTGTTTCTAGAGGGGTTTCCGCATCAGGGTTTTCCACCGCGGCTTTTTTCCCCGAATCATCGAGGGGTGAATCAGCCAATGTTGTAGCGGTATGCATTCCAGCTCCCAGTGCCTGTGTCAATGCTTCAACCCGCTCTGAATCTTCATAGTGCTGTAATTCAGTCAGCTGTGTCCGGGCTTGTTCAAGCCGTTTGGTATTCCGGTAGAGGCAGACTAAATCATAGCGGAGATCAGCATTATCGGCAAAGGATTCGATTCCTGTCCTCAGCGTAACCTCTGCTCGGGCATAATCTCCTTTTTGAACGGCAATCGCAGCAATGAGCTGATAAATCCGTGCAGAAGGCTCAATATCTAAGGCTTTTACCAAGCCGTCATCAGCCTCATTGAGCAGGAAGAGGGCATAATCATTTTCAGCTTTATCGGTTAATAGCTCCGGGTTTTTAGGATCGAGCTTAAGCGCCTTGTAATACCACGGCTGGGCTTGTTCGTATGCTCCGTCATCGGCAAAGGCATTCGCAAGTGCATGGAAAGCCGCAGCCCGGTTCCGTTCTACGGTCAGGTCGGCGGTTCCTCCTTCAATATCAAAGAGCGGGAGGCAGTCTGCGAGCTTTCCTTTTTGACGCTGTATTTCAAGATAATTTACCAATAGGGCTATTTCGTCAGGGAGAATCCGCCGTGCCTCGGTCATTGCTGCTTCGGCTTGCGGTATATCTCCTTCATCAAGGGCTGCCAATGCACAAAGGTTATGCACCCAGCCGTTTCCGGGGTCTGCAGCAAGAGCTTTTTCGAGGACGGGCTTATACCGTCCGCCGGTTAAATAGAGGGCTTCCGCCAACCGGAATTGATACAATCCGTACTCAGGTTCAAGTGCGCAGGCTTTTTTAAGCGCCTTTACCGCTTCTTTCGGCTGCTCAGTTTTTAATAGCAGTCCGTACAAGTACCAGTCAGAGGAATCTTCCGACCCTTTTTTACAAACTGCTTTTAATTTGAGCAGTGCCGTATCGTAATCACCGCGGGTATATGCATATTTTCCGGCAAGCGAGATGGTTTTGAGGTTATCGGGTGCAATCCGCTCTAAAATGGTGATAACTTCCGAAAGGTCTGCGTATGCTTCCTGCTGTAAAAAAACTCGGGCTGCTTGTATGTATGCTTCTACCGCTTCCGGTTTGTTTCCGCAGTTGTAGAGTTCATTTGCTTGATGCAGACTGAACAAGCCTTGTGCCGGTTCAAGCTGAAAGGCACGGCTATATGATTGCGCTGCTTCGCTGTGTTTGCCGAGCGCATGGAAAAGATGTCCTTCTATATTGGATAAAAAGGCTGAGCGCTGCATGAGGGATTGCGGAACTTTTGCTAATAGCTGTTGTAGGTCTGCATACCGTTCATCTCGATAGTAAATGCCTCCTAATTCAGTGAGAGCTTCTTCGTTGGATGGATTTGCTGCCAATACCGTCTGAAATTCCGTTTCCGCTTCGGTAAGCAGTCGTTGTGCAAAGTAAATGCGTCCTGCAAGTATACGGTCTGCTTCTTCCGGATCCCGCAGCCGTGCCGCCGCTCTCAACTGCAGCAGCGCGGGAACATAACGGCCCATAGCATAGAGCGTTTTTGCAAGGCTGATCCGTGCTTCAGGCGGTACTGCGGCAAAGTCGTTGGCTTCCGTATAGGTGTTTTCTACTGTCATCGGGAAAGAATCCAGCGCAAAGCGGGATAATAATACCGCTGCTTGCGGGTACGTTTCCCAGTTTTGCACTGCAAAGGCAATCTTTCCTGCTGCTTGAATGGTATCATCTTCACAGCAGGCAATCCAATGACCATTGATGATGATGGTTATCGTAGTATTATTGGCAATGATTTTGACCGAATAGCAGCTGTCCTGCGGTTTTGTTTCCGAAGTGTTCAGCTCCGGAATTTTAACCCAGCCCAAAATCGGCATCGGGGTACTGTTGACTACTGCATCAAGGCGCACCCAACCTGCATCGGATACCATCAGCGCATAAAAGGTACTTTGACTGATGTAGCGGAAGAGCAGCCCCCCTGCAAAACTGCCCGCTTTCTGCTGCTCAGGCTGTTCAGCATCGCTTTGGTGCGTCTTATCGGCTTGGTGTGCCGCATCAGCAGCTAATCCGCCGCGGTTCGGCAGGGTAATATCTGCTTCGATAATAACATCTTTATATCGAAATACCTGATTAACCGTCCACGCATAGAGGTGTTTCCGCTGGGCTTCAACCTTGATTCCTGCTTTTTGCCCATCTTTCGGCGGCAGAAAGGCAGCTGTATAGCCGTCCCCTGTTTCGGTTGTGAATCGGCAGGTTTCCGGGCGGGAAAAATCAGCTTGCCACTGTTCTTCAACAATTTCCTCAAAATCAATTGGAATTTCTTTTTTAGGTTTCCGCAGATTTTTCAATTTGCGCTTAAAATAATCGATATAAAGCTTGAGCATTCCCATACCATAAAAATAGCAAAAAAGAGAAAAAAAGTGAACTGCTAAACAAATGCTCTGCTAAAAAATCGCGCTTACAATGTATAGGCCGCCGGGGATGTTGATTTTTTTCTCTTGTTTTTAGCCAAAAGCGTATTGAACGGCTATATATCTTTTAGATGAATTGGGGGAAGCGAATAGACCCGTTCAGAAAGGTCAGTTTTCGAGCAGGTTTTATATATGAGCCGGTTATTAAACCTGTTCGGAAACTTCCGTTTCCGAACAGGTTACCTTGAAATGCGATGTTCTAAATCGTGCTTATTTGCGCGATTTAGAACTCGTCGACCTATTCGAAAACGCAGTTATCGAATAGGTCTATTCTTGAACAGCTGCTTCGCCTGGCTCAGCATTCCACTATCCCCCGGAGCGGGAGAATAACACATGACGATTATGAGTTTTGCTTCTTTTGGGTATGAAGGAGAAATTATCAAGGTTGAAGCCGATTTACGGCGGGGTTTGCCGATTGTAGACATTGTGGGGCTGCCGGGATCGGCAGTAAAGGAAGCTCGAGAGCGGATGCGTGCTGCTATTGGAAATTCCGGACTCAGCTTCCCCCAAGAGCGGATATTGATCAATTTAAGTCCTGCGGATCAACGGAAGGAAGGCAGCGGGTTTGATTTGCCGATTGCGCTTTCTGTTTTACAGGCGGATTGCGCGCTTGAAGAGCCGGTGATGGTTATCGGGGAGCTTGAACTTTCAGGACGGGTACGTCCGGTACGCGGTGTCTTGGGTGCTATGATCTCCGGAACGGCAGCCGGCATTGCCTATTTTATTGTACCAAAAGAAAATGAAGCGGAAGCCCGTATTCAGGAAGGTGTGCATATCTTTGGGATTGAGACCTTGCAGGAGGCTTTGGACTGTTTATACACGATAGAAGGAAGTATCAGGGCGGGTGAAGGAACGATCGCGACTGGTGAAACTGATGTCCGCTCTGGCGCAACCGGTGAGACCGCTGCCGGATATGCCTTGTCAGCATTGGCACGGCGAGGTTCCGGCTGCGGTAGAAGCCCCGTGCCGCTTCCCCCTGCTGTATGGTCGGAGCCTACTCCGGCGGACGCTGCGGCAAATACGGGTACCGGCGGATTTTTTGAGGAAGTTGTGGGGCAGCAGGAGCTGGTACGGGCGCTGCACATCGCTGCTGCCGGCGGACACAGCGTCCTTGCATACGGACCGCCCGGCTGCGGTAAAACACTGTCAATGCAGCGGTTTGCAAGCCTTCTTCCCGATCTTGACCCTAAAACAGCTGAGGAGGTTACCCATATTTACAGCATTGCAGGACTGCTGCCGCGCAGCCGGAACCATGATGTGCGTATCAAACGTCCGCCGTTTAGAATGCCCCATCCGAATGCAAGCCTGGAAGGGATGATAGGCGGAGCGGGGCGGTGTATGCCCGGTGAAATTTCTCTTGCGCATGGTGGGACGCTCTTTTTGGATGAAGCAGTGCAATTCAAGCAGACGGTACTGCAGACACTCCGTGCGCCGCTGGAAACAGGTACGGTTACCTTGAGCCGGGCAGGCCGTTCTACAACTTTTCCCGCGCGGTTTCAACTCTTGATGGCGCTGAACTCATGCCCCTGCGGTAATCTTGGGGCTGACGGTAAGGTGTGTACGTGTATGCCGGCGGTTGTAGAACAGTACTGGAAAAAACTCACCGCCCCGCTGATAGACCGGATAGATTTGAGAATACCGGTGTTTCCGCCCCAGTCGTATGAGCTGCCGCACAGTCCATCCTATAGCACAGTTCAACTGCGGGCTGCCGTTGCTGCCTCCGATTCCGTGCAAAAGGAACGGTATCGCACGTATCTTTGCAAAGATGCCGGCAGAGCAGCAGCACCTTCGCCAGCTGGTTTCCCTACCGATACACCTCTCGTGAATGCCGGAACGGATTACAGTATCGGTTCGGCGGCTCCGGTACACGGCACCCCTTTATCGTATAAAAATGCACACTTGACACCGGCAGCTTTGGCAGTACTGTGTCCATTAACAGCAGAAGCCGAGCGCATCTTTGTCAAAACAGCAGAAAAAAAAGAACTTTCAGGCAGAGGCAGCCACGCTATTCTCAAAATAGCCCGTACCATTGCAGACCTCGCACAGGAGGAGTTTATTGCGGCAGCGCATATCGAAGAAGCAATCCGGTTCCGTGAATGGAGTGCCTTTTTGCCGTTTTTTATGCACTGATGTCAGTTTCTAATTTAAGCTGCTATTCGATTGCTGCATCATCGGTCTTGTCCTCATTCAAGGTCTTAAAACTTTTAATGCGGCTGAACTGCAGTATATCTCTCCATCATGCTGCAACTATACGATCACTGTACGGCAGCCTTAACAGCCTCGGAAGTTCCTTTATTCTGCAGAATTTGATATATCCTTCTGGGATATTTATCTCCCCTCCGGGAAAATAGCACCGGATGAGGTATTTTTCACTTTAAAACTATGCCGCTGAATGGGAGATGGACCATATTGCTCCAAGAGAGCACGATGTAGAACAGTCCCGTACCCCTTGTGAAGATCATAACGATAGTGCGGGTAGAGCTTGTGATATTCCATCATACAGCGGTCCCGTTCTGTTTTTGCTAAAATAGAAGCAGCCATAACACAAGGATAAAGCTCATCAGCATGAGGTTTCGCACAAAGCTCAAAATCACCGTGAAGAGCGGGAGCCTGATTACCATCAACAATAACTTTGAGCGTATCACGCGGTATGTGAGCTGCGTAGCGCATAAAAACCTGTTCGAAAGCTTCCTTCATCGCAATGAGCGTTGCCTGTAGGATATTAAGCGTATCTATTTGCTCCTGAGAAGCCCATGCAATATGCCAAAAGAGGGCATGTTCAAGAATCGCAGCCCGTGCTTTTTCCCGTTTTTGCGGCGATAGTTTTTTTGAATCATTTAATATTGATGCATCAAACGCATCAGGAAGAATCACAGCTGCTGCATACACAGGTCCAGCCAATGCTCCCCGCCCGGCTTCATCAATTCCGCACAACAACATATCAGCAGCAATCCTTCCTACTATTTCTCGATAAGCACTTCCGAAAATCCGAACAACGACAAGGCATCCTCTCCCTCAAGTTTTGAAGTTGCATCTGCAGCAAAAGCGGCATCGCCCAGTTCAAACACCGGTGAGCTGTATGAACACTGCATTTCTTGCAGCTTTATCCTTGAGTTTTTCAGTTCAGCAATCGTACCGGTATACTGCGGAAGTACGGTACAGGTTGTTTTTGTAAAGGCCGCGCGTGTATTTTTCAGATCAAAACAGAGAGCTGCAAGCCCCGCGGCAGAAAAAGTAGAATCCGATACCGTTATTGTGCTTTGCTGCGCCCGTACCAACACAGCTTGGGCATTCTGTTCAGATGTCATTACGGTATCGGTACAGGTAAACTGACCGCCGCGGAGAATAACAGCATCGCCTCCTTCCTTTACCGTCAAAGAAACTCCATTAAGTTTAATCGTACTACGTGAGCTATAAAGAATGGGAACAGTACGCGGCTCGGTAAAATATTCCGACCGTGTAAGCGTGCATCCGTTTATTTCTAATGTTGTCCGTGCTGCAACAAATCCGGCATTGTCACCAAAGCGTATTGTCGGATTTTCAATACCGGATATTTTGAGCGGAAAAGTAATAAGCAACGCTTCATCAATATAAACATCGGAACACAAAATAATAGAGACAGGCTTGCTGCTTATTTGCGCGCCCCCTTTCCCTCGCTTTGCCTTATACCCGGCATCAACAGCTTGTGCAACAGAAGAAAACGGACTTTCCTCGCTTCCGGTTTGCCGAGCCTTCTTTACCGTTGAATCGACATAAAAAGTCAGTGCATCAGCAGCAGAAAGAGAAAAAATAGATACAAAAAAGCAAATAATAAACAACGACCGTTTAATGATAAAACTCCTTTGAAGAATACTCCTCATGCACAGCTCTGATCTTAAGACACCGTACTGCAGTACTGTTTTATACTTCAGCGTATACCTGCAAAGACCGTAGTATGGAACAGACCTGTTCGGTAATTGAGTTGCCGAACAGACCAACAAGTTCTAAATCGCAGAAATAGCACGATTTAGAACATCGCAGTTCAAAGTAACCTGTTCAGAAACGAAAGTTTCCGAATAGGTTTAATTATAAAATACCTTTAAATATTTCACGCAGTTCAGGATAAGGCGTATAATAATATTTTTCCAATTCTTCCGGTGTTAAGCCGGTCAACTCATGACTCAAATAATGAATCCATTGAATATCTTTATCAGAATGAATATCATGCTTACGGCACCAATAATCGGGTTGAATAGGCTCTGTTACTTCTTTGTTATGAAATACTTTATAATCATGTACTGCAATTTTGATGTCTCGCCGCGGGATCCCTTTCTCCAAAAATTCCGACACAAGATAATTGATCGTTGCACCGCTATCAAAAATATCATCCACCAATAAAATCCTGTCACCGCTCCGTAAATGCGCCGGAGAATATGTCCACCCGTCAATCATCATTTTAGTTTGCTCATTAGTATCAGAATAGGAGTGAGCAACAACAGCGGCATACAAGATAGGGCGGCTGTCTTTATTCTTCAGCTTAAACCATTCATGGATAGCATTTCCCAGAGATGACCCGCCCCGAAGCGAAACATAAATTATATCAGGAATAAATCCATCTTCCCAAATTCTGTGCGCCAGCTTAAATCCATCATTGCGGATGGTATCGTAGGGCAAAAATTCTTTGTTCATAATTTCTTTCCTTAATTAAAATCAATGAAAAGCTCTAAAATTGCGGTTTTTAGAGACTCCCTTATAATGTATGCCTTATTTTCTATACCAACTATATATGTAAATCCGCATATACCGGATAGCTTATGTGAGGAAAGTATATATGTGTGATAGAAAATCGACGCTTCATTTTCCCAGTATAGTGATTTCAATGCTCTTATTCAATAGGAATATGCAGTATAAAGAGTAAATATTTCCCCTGCGGTTGCGTATAGAAAAAACCAGCACAAATAGGAGGCAAAAAAATACCGTATATACAGATAATATATACGGCACACTGTCTGATACTTCAGAATCGCTCATTCATAGAATATGGAACAATCCCTCCATATCAGCGATCAAGAAAAGAAATGGAAAATATTATGCTTCCGGATCAAAATCATCAGGAATATCGAGGTTGGTGTACACATTTTGTACATCATCATCTTCTTCCAGCCGTTCAACCATTTTGAGCACTTTGCGGACAGTTTCTGCATCAAGACTCATATAGGTTGCCGGAACCATGGAAATTTCTGCCGATACTGATTCAAAACCTTTTTCTTGCAACCCCTCAAGTACAGAAGCAAAGTCATTGGGATCTGTTGTAACAGTGAGAATACCCGCATCTGACTGAATATCTTCAGCGCCTGCTTCCAAGGCTTCATCCATCAGCTTTTCTTCGCTTACCACTTCGGCATCGTATTCAATCACACCCTTACGGTTAAACATATAGGCAACCGAGCCGGTAGCGCCGAGATTTCCGCCGTTTTTAGAAAATAAATTACGGACATTAGCTGCTGCTCTGTTCTTATTGTCAGTAAGGACTTCTACAAGCACCGCTACGCCGCCCGGAGCATAGCCTTCATACAGCAGTTCTTCATAGCTTGCACCGCCTAATTCACCGGTACCCTTTTTAATTGCCCGCTCAATATTATCCTTCGGCATATTAGCTGCACGAGCTTTCAAAATTGCGGTTCTCAGCCGAGGGTTGCCATTCGGATCGCCGCCGCCCATACGTGCAGCAATGGAAATTTCTTTGATAAACTTTGTAAACATCTGCCCGCGCTTTGCGTCAGCTGCCCCTTTTGCGTGCTTAATAGTCGCCCATTTACTGTGTCCAGACATTATCTGCTCCTTCCATTCTAAAAGGTGATTTTAAATAACAAAACATGCGCAAAAGTTATATCATATAGACTGAAATTAGTCAATTACCACACAAATAGCTGTTCTGAAACTAAAAATTGCAAGAGGTATTGCCCAAAAAAAGGAATTTTTTATGCCATGTGCTGGTAGCATTGATTGGCAGTTTTATAGTTAAATAGTTTTCTTGGATAGTTGTTCATCCACTGCTCAATCTCCTCGATTTGTTGGTCACTGCACTGATCAATGTTTGCTCCTTTTGGGATAAAACGTCTAATAAGGCGATTGGCATTTTCATTACTGCCCCTTTCCCATAAGCTATAAGGGTGAGCGTAATAGCAGGTTGTCCTTTTCTCACCTTCTTTTACACATGAAGCTTCAGGAGCTTGTTGATCTAAGAACTCTACCCCGTTATCCATCGTAATGCTGTGAAATATTGTGTTAAAGCGCTCTTTATACTGCATCTCAAGCCTATCAAATGTTTGAACAATTGTTTCTTGTTTCTTATTGGGTATCTTAAAGATGAGTTCTTTTCTCGTTACCCGCTCTGTAAGGACTTGTAAGCAGGTAGTTCCTTTACCGACAAGCAAATCCATTTCCCAGTGTCCTGCTTCTTTCCGTTCATTTATCCATTGAGGTCTTTGCTCTATGCTGCGTCCTTTGACGTTATTTTTTGCTACCGTGCCTATCTTTTTATACAGTCTTTGATTTTTATTCCGCTTTACCGGTAAATCTTTGTTGGTCAGCCGGTGAAAGTCCCCTCTATCTAT
>NZ_JBQNBW010000066.1:0-14352 GCF_052169735.1 Treponema sp. | reverse complement strand
CTGTGAAACAGGGACTATACAATCGGTAATAAAACAAAACTTTTGGGACAGCCCCATGCCTCCGCTTTATTTTTGTTCACGCCTTGTATCCGGTATCACTATTTTCAAAAGCGCTGGAAATGTGTGTATTACTGCGTTGCTGCGCCTCGGATCTACGCCGTCTATTTTCAAAAAGCATTTCAGAACGGACAGGGATGTCCGTGGTTCCACGCAATTGCGACGTTTTTGCCTAGCAAAAACTCGCGTTCAAAAATTGACAAGGAGGTCAATTTTTGAACTTGCCACGGATGGCGGTGGTTCTACGCAGTAACAAGTTTGCTCCTGCAAACTTGCAGCCCAAAAATGAACAAGGATGTACATTTTTGGGTGGGGATGTCCGTGGTTCCACGCAGTTGCGACGTTTTTGCCTAGCAAAAACTCGCGTTCAAAAATTGACAAGGAGGTCAATTTTTGAACTTGTCATGGATGGAGGCGGCGTAAAGCAGCAATGAGTTTAGTGTTTTCCGACAATTGACACATCAGCACCAAACCATTTTACTGAAATTTCGCGTAATCTACCGTTTTTTGCCATATCATCAAGGATAAGATTAATAACTTCAAGCAACTCTCCGTCGCCGTTCCGGAGTGCATAACTGTAGGTGGAAATAATGAGGGGATCGCCTATAGCACGATAAGGTTTTTTCTCTTTAGTAATTTTGCTGTAGTATGTTACCAAATTCATAATAGCTGCTTCCAGCTGACCGTAATCTAAAGCAATCAGCAGTTTTTCCATTCGTGGATAAAAAAACGGCTGCCGGGTATTATCGGCATAGAGCGGAGAGTGTAAAACCGTTTCCACAACATCTGCATCAGAAATCATCCCTATCCGCTTATTCCGTAAATCTGCAAAAGTATGAAAAGGTGTTTCTCCGGTAAAATTATGCATGATAACAACAACTAAAGCATCACGGAGGTATGGGGTACTCAAAAAGAATCGTTCAGCATTTTTTTGATTATTGACAAAACCGCTTGCGAGATAGTCGACAACACGGCTTTCGAGCTGCTGTACACGGTCTTCTACCGATACGGGTACCAGTCTGAGCTTAACGCCAAGCCGGTTAGCAATTTCGCGAGCAATATCAACATCATATCCGATTATTTTGCCTGTGCTTGAGTAAAAACTAAGCGGCGGAAGTGAAGGATCAACCCCGACAACCAATTCCTTATTAACGATAACCTTTGCCAGCGATGAATCATTTGTTGCACTCATGGACTCTTTCTGTTTAGTACAGCTAAACACCGTACAAAGCAATACAATACTGAATACTATCCGTACTTTCATCTTTTTGATACCTCATAAAACTGCCGATTGCAGCCAACAGCATTACCGCGCCACTCCTGTTTCCAATTTGCAGGGGGCGCTATCTAATCTGATTTTAAAACATTCCCTAGAATTTAACATTTAATACCGATAAATTAGCTCCGAACCATTTTCTTGATAAGTCGGGAATTATGCCCTCCTTATCTAATTCTTTCAATTCCGCTTCTATCTTTTCGGCAAGCGTATTATCATTTTTTCTAAAGGCGAATGTATAAAATTCAGAGGAAATCGGCTCATCTATAATTTTATATATATCCTGCGCTTTTATTTTATCATAGGAAGAAATGAGGTCGACTACTATACCGTCAACAGTTTGCTCACGTAATTTTTCATAGAGAGTCTCAAAATTCGAATATTCAACTAAAACAGCTGAAGCGAGTGCCGGTGTTTTTTCGATTGTTGCCGCCCCAATTGTACCTCTTTTTACCCCAATTTGTTTATTTTTGAGATCGGTAAGACGGTTATAACGATTTTTAGCCAGCGTTACAATAATCTGGGCATTCTGCAGGTAGGGACTAATCAGCCGGTACTCTTTCTTCCGTTCTTCGCTCACAGAAAATCCGCTGATAATACAATCGATAAAGCCCATATTGAGCAAGTCTGCCTTTTTTGACCAATCAATCGGATAAAAGATGGGGCGTATTTTCATTTTTGCACAGAGGGCTTCAAATATTTCAACGTCATAGCCTGTAGGTTCATCCTGATCATTTTTAAACGAGAGAATTGCCATATCATAGTCTACACCGATGACAAGGGCTCGCTTCATCTGGATTTTTGCCAAAGAAGGGTCTTCAATATATTTAATTTTAAGCGTTTTATTGGTACACGAAAAAAAAGAAACTATACATATCAATAAGAAGCACCATGCTGTTTTTTTCATATTTTGCTCCCCAAATACACTGGTGAATCCTGCATAGAGTCTGCTCCGGAACCGACAGTGCCGATACAACGATTTGAAAATAGCATACCACGTTTTACTATAGCTGTAAAGAGAAGTGAATCATCCCATAGATTATATTATAGCTGAAAGGGAGCTATGTTGAACTTAAGGTGACAATCGAGGTGCGGAATATCTCTTCTTCTTTCGCAGTAGGATCAATCCCGCTTGTCCGCATTGATTGTGCAATCGATTCGACTGTTTCGGCGGCACGCTTCCGGTCATAACCCATGTCGATGAGTGCGGTGATTATATCGTCGAACTCTGACTTTTTTGCTGGTTCCGTCCGTCCCGTATCGTGCAGACCTGTTAGCTGTCCCTTCAGGGCAAGTACCATTTTTTGCGCTGTTTTCTTTCCGATACCGGGGATGCTTTGTAGCTGTGCAACATCTCCTGCTTCAAGAGCTGCTTCCAGGGCTTTGCTATCAAGACCGGAAAGAATCTTCAGCGCCTGTTTCGGACCGATGCCTTCTACCTTTATTAAATCCAAAAAAAGGCTCCGATCCGCAGGTGTTAAAAAACCGAAGAGCTTCATCTGGTCTTCCCGGTGATAGAGCCACGTATAGACTCGTACCGTACTTCCTGCAGCTCCGAATCGGTCTGCACTTAGGGCTGGCACAAAAACTTCCCACTCAATACCGTGTGTTTCTATGTAGATAGATTCCGCCGTTCTACCGGTAAATATTCCGCTGATACTGTTAAACATGGTTTGCTCCTTTTAGTTTTGATATATGGACGGTTTATCACGATAGAACAGCATGGTCAGGCTGAAGATTCTGAGGTATTCCGAAGGCAGCGCTGTTGAACCGGCGTTCTGCTCCAATTGTAGAAGGAGGACCGTGTCCCGGAAACAGCAAAAGCTCATCCCCGTATTTTAACAGCTTTTTGCTCAGTTGCTCCGTGAGTGTTTTGGCTGCAAAGCTGTGCAGGGTATAGCCCGGTGTACCTGCAGTCAGACTGTCTCCGGTAAAAATACAGTGTTCAATCTTAAAAAGATACGAGTCCGGCGAGTGTCCAGGAACCGACAAGCAGTCTACGGTAAAACCTGCAATCGTTAATGTGCAATCTCCGCGGAGTACCTTTCCCGACCGCTGCACTAATACTTGATCCGCCGCATAAATTTTCGGCTTGTATATTTTTAAAAGAGTTCGTAAGCCGTATCCGTGATGATGAAAATGATTATGGGTAATACATACTGCGGTAAGCCGGTAGCCGTTTTTTTCGATATGATCGAGTACTTCCCCCGTAATCTTTCCGGGGTCTATAATAAGCGCTTCTTTGCTCTCTTCATTGCCTACTAGATAGCTGTTCACCGAACCTAAAACTGAATAATGCGGATATATCTTCACTGCGGAATATCTCCGTCAAAATATGCCTCCCGCGTATTGGACGCTTTAAAAGACACTGCATCATAGCTGTTGCGGAGAAACGATGTTTTTTGAATATTACAATTTTGAATAGGCGTTTCATTCAGGCTGCACGAGATAAACCGGGAGGCATAGAGATCGGAATCGTTAAAACTGCCGCCTTGTGTAACAATGCCGGTAAAATTATTGATCAGTAATTCGGCGTTGATAAAATCCGTTTCTTTAAAAGAGCTGCCTGCAAAACAGGAGAATTGAATATCGGCTTTTTCAAAGGTGCAGCTGATAAATCGGGCAAAGTCGAAAAAAGACATTCTGATCCGTGCTCCTGCAAAGGAGCAGCGGGTAAATACCGTACCGGCGAATGAACACCCTGTAATTTTCTTGCCGGAAAAATCTACGGAATCCAGCATAAGCCCCGAAAAATTCATACTGTTAAGATCAGCGCTGCTTTGCAATGCTGCGGACAAGTCCTCAGATGTATAATTTTTTATCATACTGAACATAAAGAGAGTGTATGTTATTGCAGGAATTTGGTCAAATGGGTAGTATGGAGAAAAATAGGTATCGATACACAAGGAGGCTTTTCGGTGTCTACACAAAACCTAACCGGTGCTACCGTTATTGACCGGTCGCTTATCAAAAAAACAGCAGTCGCGTCCTCATGCTTTATGGGGCTCGGTCAGATTCTCTACTTAAAGCAATATCTGCGGGGCGCTTGTTTTGCTCTGGTAGAGCTTGCTGTTTTATTTCTTATCTTTTTTGACCGGACAACAGCGCGTCTCAATGGGCAAGGGCCTATTGTACGGAGTATTATCGGTCTTATCACGCTCGGTGATGAAAAACCGAATGTTCCGATTAAAATGAAAGATCACTCAATCTTTATGATGATCGGCGGGCTTATTACGGTACTGCTGCTGGTAATATTTATCGGTGTGTACATTGCCAATGTCATTACCGCAAAAAAAGCAGCTGCACAGATCGTAGAGAAGCAGCGTTTCCCCTCTGTAGAAGAAGCGCGTAAAAAGTTTGTTGAAACAGCTTTTCCCTACCTTGGTCTTAGCCCTGCCATACTTTTGATTTTGTTCTTTACGGTACTGCCGCTTATCTTTTCCGCCTTGGTTGCTTTTACCAATTATTCATCACCCAAGCATATTCCGCCGAATAATCTGGTAGACTGGGTAGGTCTTGAAAACTTTGTTACTATGTTCAGTTCAAAGATGGCAAACAGCTGGTTTTCCGCTTTCGGACGGGTGGCTTTGTGGACGATTGTTTGGGCTTTTTTTGCAACTTTCTCCTGTTATTTTACCGGCATGATCTTTGCCGTTATCTTGGTAGATAAGCGCATTCAATTTCCAAAGTTTTTTAGAACGGTCTTTATTCTCCCCTATGCAATTCCCGTTATGCTCAGTCTTTTTATTTGGGCAAACTTGCTGAACGGTACCTTCGGACCGATTAACCGGACGCTTATGCAGTTCGGTCTATTAAGCGAACCGATTAAATGGCTGTCAGATCCGTTTATCGCAAAGGTTTCAATGCTGTTGGTCAATATATGGATTGGTTTTCCCTATAGTATGATATTGATTACCAGTAATATGACAGCGATCCCAGCGGATATTTACGAAGCTGCAACCATTGACGGTGCAAACAGGATGCAGCAGTTTTTCCGCATTACGCTGCCGCTGGTACTTTTCCAAACAATGCCTATATTGATTATGCAGTTTGCAGGTAATATCAACAACTTCGGTGCGGTATACTTCCTTACAGCAGGCGGTCCAGGTTTGGATGACAGTATCAGAACAAAGGCGGGGGCTACAGACCTGCTTATTTCATGGATTTATAAACTCACCTATGAAACACCGACCTTGTATAACCTTGCATCGGTACTGTCCATTCTTGTATTTGTCGTACTGGTGCCCTTTGCAGTCTATAACTTCACCCATACAAAGGCATTCAAAGAAGGAGCCGTTTAATGAAAAAATATTCTTTCAGTACCATCCTTGTGTTGGTTATTCTCTATACCGTCCTTATTTCAACGGTGCTTTTTGTTCTCTATCCCGTTGCTTTTACTGTCGGCGCAGCGTTTACAAAAACAAACTCTCTTGCCGCAACCAGCATATCTCCTATTCCCAAAGAGCCGTCAGTATATCAATTCAAACGGCTTTTAACCCCTGCCGACAAAATTGTTGAAGGCACAACTGATGTACGCGGTACCAATTATGTAAAATGGTATGGAAACACACTCAAAATTGCTGTATGCAATGTACTGCTATCTCTTGCCGTGTGTGTAACCGCCGCCTATATCTTTTCCCGCTTTAGATTTCCATTGCGGCAGCCGATGCTTGCGTCGATGATTGTTCTGCAAATGTTCCCCAGTTTTATCGGTATGGTGGCAACCTATGTTCTATTATGGAAGATAAACGGGTTGAATACCCACTGGGGTCTGCTGCTCGTCTATGCCGCCGGCAGTGTACCTTTTAATGTATGGCTTATGAAGGGGTATTTTGATACGGTGCCTAAGAGCGTGGAAGAAGCAGCGCATGTAGACGGTGCGGGTTCTTTTACCACATACGTTAAAATCGTTTTGCCGATGGTTAAACCGATGATTATGTTCCTTGCGCTGACGAGTTTTACCTCCCCGTGGATGGACTTTATCTTCCCGCGGCTTATCTTACGCAGCGATGATAAAAAAACACTTGCGGTCGGTCTTTTTGAACTGATTAACGGACGGGCAAACGATAACTTTACTATGTTTGCAGCAGGCGCGTTGCTTGTTGCGGTACCTTTTACCTTGCTCTTTATGGCAGGACAAAAGTTCCTTCTCAAGTCGCTTGCAGCTGGCGCAGTAAAGGAATAGGAAACGCTGCGATATCCTCGGCGATGGAAGCAATGCAAGGGCTGCATTAGCTTTGATCTCCGAGGTATTTTAATACAATGATTTATTCGTGCGGAGGGGTTAATACCCCGACGCTTGCGTCGTAACGAAGGGTATTAAAGCCGACTGCAACCACCTTATGAGAACAACATACCCCGACGCTTGCGTCGGGGTTGTTGATTTTTTGCGGTGTCAAAACATATGGACTGTTCGTCCATGCTCGCTCTTCCTAGTTTGATGAATAAACTGTAAAATATTCATAGATTTCATCTATGCGGAAGGTTTATTCGTGCGGAGGTTTCCGCATGGCAAAGGGAGAGCGTATGCCGAAAGCATTTACTCAAGAAGAAAAGCAAATCATAAAAGAAAAGCTCATGGAAACAGCGCTGAATTTATTTCACGATAAGGGGACGAAGTCGCTCAGCATAGCGGAACTGACAAGGCGAGTCGGCATTGCACAGGGAAGCTTTTATACTTTCTGGAAGAATAAAGATGCGCTGATTATTGAGCTTATTGCCTATCGTGCAAGGCAAAAATTGTACAGTACCGAAAAGAAATTTTCCGCATCACTTACAAATCCGGCGGAATTCCTCACAGACATAATATATACGTCTTCTATCGATCTTATGACTAAAATTCAAACTCAACCTATCTATAAAGACGCATTTAAAGTATTTGAAGCAAAACGGTGTTATTAAGTGGGCAGATCAAAAAGGTTTAATGAGCGCATTTATTGGGAGTTCTGTTTTATGTTCTCAGTGTTATCAATTTGATACAGCGTATTTTAACGATGTACTGCGAATCTATATAGCTGCAATTGTGAATAAATATATAGAAGTATAACAGCTTAAAGGGGATAGATATGCTACGTGATTTTACTCAAATACATAAAGACGATGTATTCATTGCAGGCGGTAAGGGTGCTAATCTCGGAGAGATGACTGCTGCGGGAATACGGGTACCAAAAGGATTTGTTATTACAGCAGATGCGTACCAGGCGTTTTTAAAAGAAAATCAGATTGAAGAAATGATTTTGAGGAGCCTTAAAGAATCACAAATGGATGAACAGAAACTTTTAGCCGCAGCGGGAGAATTTCGGAAAAAATTATAGCAGGACATTTTCCGTTTGAATTGGAAAAGGCGATACGAGCTAAATATGCGGAGTTCGGAGAATTTGCGAGAGTGGCTATACGTTCATCGGTAACGGCGGAGGATTTACCCGGCGCGAGTTTTGCAGGTTAGCAGGAAACGTATTTGAATGTACAAGGTATAGAGGATGTACTCCTTTATATACGTCATTGCTATGCGTCGCTGTGGGAAGATAGAGCAGTCAGTTATCGCTGCAGTCAAGGTTATGATCAAAGTGCTATTGCGATTGCCGTTGTCGTTCAAGAAATGGTAGAAAGCGAAAAAGAGGGCGTTATGTTTACACTCAATCCGGTAACGCACAGCAAAGATGAAGTACAGATCAATGCAAGTTACGGTTTGGGGGAAAGTGTTGTAAGCGGACGAGTAACGGCGGATAGCTATATCATAAATAAGAGCGGGGCTTTAGTCGAAGTAACCATCGGCAGCAAAGAAATAAAAATCGTCTATGCAGATAAAAATATAAAAGAAGAACCTGTTAGTGAAGCAAAAAGGATTCAACGGGCTTTAAATGATACCGAAATTACCGCGCTTTTGGATGCAGGATTAAAAATAGAACGACACTACGGTATGCCGATGGATATTGAGTGGGCAATACGGAACAATAGCTCGATTCAGCATGACACGGATGTATCATATTCTTGCAGGCGGTCTTCCTAATTTTTCACGGCAGGGATTATTTTATATTCCGCTTTTATATCTTTTGCCGGCTCTGTACGGGAAAACCGGCATGTACCTACTGCAGCCGACCGCAGATGTTTTGTCGTTCCTATGTGCCGTTGTGATCGTGTACAGGTGGTATAAGAAGACTCCTACGATAATTAATTCATAGTGGAACCACTGACCTCCATGTCGGTTTATGCACTCCAGTTTTCGCTTTCTCTCTGCAGCTGATACATCTCTCGGTAAATGCCGCCTTTTTCCATCAGCTCGGTGTGGGTGCCGGTTTCGGCAATGGTACCTTTGTTGAGTACAATAATCTTATCGGCATTTTCTACGGTGCGAAGGCGGTGGGCAATGACGACAACGGTTTTACCTTTTATAAGCGTACCGATGGCATGCTGGATAAGCGTTTCGTTTTCAGGGTCGAGGGCTGCGGTTGCTTCGTCCAAGAGGATGATTGGTGCGTCCTTGAGGAGAGCGCGGGCGATGGAAAGCCGTTGGCGTTCTCCGCCGGAGAGGGTATAGCCGTTTTCGCCGATTTCTGTGTCGTAGCCCTGCGGCAGTTTTTCGATAAACGATTCGCACTGCGCGGCTTTTGCGGCGGCGAGTACCTGCTCTTTTGTCGCATTCCGGTTGCCAATCAAAATATTGTTGTACACTGTGTCATTAAAGAGCACCACGTCTTGGAATACAATCGAAAATGCGCCCAGCAGGGTTTCCGGTTCTACCGTAGAAACATCGACGCCGCCGATGCTGACTGTACCCGATGACGCATCCCAAAAGCGCGCAGCCAAGCGGGCAATGGTGGACTTTCCGCAGCCGGAGTGCCCCACGAGCGCGGTAATTTCGCCCTGCTTTGCAGTAAAGCTGATTCCGCTTACCGTGTTTTCTTCGCCATCGTTTGCGGTGCCGCCTGTATTATTAGAATTGCCGGCAGTGCTTCCACCGATGTCACTCGAACCTTTGCCGCTCGATTCATTATACGAAAACGACACAGTATCGTAACAAATATCATACCCATTCGGCTTAAAAGTTTCGCTTCCCGTTTGCTTGGGATAATTGACAATCGCCTGCTTCCGCTCAACTGCAATCAGTGTATAAAAGAATTCGGCAAGCAGCATAAACACTGTCGTCAACGGATCGAAGATACGGCATGAGACCAGCAAAAAAACGATATAGGTCAATAGTTCGATTTGCCCCTGCGACAGCAAGTACGCTCCGTAAGAAATGACGAGCGGAAAGCCGAACCGGATCAACGCGGCAACACCGAACATAAGCGCTCCGATCGCAGCTTCCGATTTGAGCGCAACGTGCGTCGTTTCGGTAATATCGTCTTTGAGCTCTTGCACATACAAAGCTTTTTTATCGGAAGATTTTAGCACCTTGATATTGTCTATCATCTGCTGCAGCGAATCGTATATCCCATCCTTCCGTACGATGACGCTTTTCATCTTTTTTTCCGACAACTTCCGGCAGCCGACAACAATAAAAAATCCTGCAAAGGCGCAAACAAACAATGCAATAGTCATCCGCCAATCCAAAAACGCTAAAAGAGCCGCCGCAATTAAAATCGAAATAATACCGCCGAACATTTCCGGTACGACATTAGAAAACGCTTGTTCAAGCGTTGTAACATCGTTTAAAAGCGTCGAGGTTAAATACGATAAATCCTGCCTGCCGAAATACGACAGCGGCAGCTTCCGAAGCGACTCTGCAAGCGAAATACGCACATTCGCCGCTTCTTCATACGCGCCGTTATATGTCCTGCCGTACTTTAATTTTTCGAGGATAAACAGCACAGCTATAAACGCCGCTCCGGCTGCTGCCACCGCCCACACATTCGGGGCTTGAAGCCCTTGCTGCATAATGCGTGCCAAAAAATACTGCAGCACATACAGCGAAAGTCCCAGCGGCACCATCACAAACAAATTGATAATAACTCCGAGTGTAATCGACAAACGCAAATTCCGCGTCCCTGCATCAGATAACGCAAAAAATTTTTGTAACATAATTCCTCCATATTGTAGGGGAAGACCTTTCTTTTTTTTCGATAAAAAGAAAGGTCTTCCCCTACGACCCCTTCTAAAGAAAAATGACGACCAAAGGGTTTCACCCTTTGGAAACCTGCCCAAAAATGAACATCCCTGTTCATTTTTGGGCTACGAGTTTAGTCTTACGTCTAAACTCGCTACTGCGTGGAACCACTGCCATCCTTGGCAGTTCTGCAATGAACATCCCTGTTCATTTTTGGCTACGAGTTTAGTCTTACGTCTAAACTCGCTACTGCGTGGAACCACTGCCATCCTTGGCAGTTCTGCAATGAACATCCCTGTTCATTTTTTGGCTACGAGTTTCGCCTAACGCCTAAACTCGCTATTGCGTGGAACCACTGCCATCCTTGGCAGTTCTGCAATGAACATCCCTATTCATTTTTGGCTACGAGTTTCGCCTAACGCCTAAACTCGCTGCTGCGTGGAACCACGAACATTCGTGTCCCCTCTGAAATGTACGTCCTGTCCGCTTTCAGGGGGGATTCTGTTTTTGGGATTGACTTGTCTCAATCCGTAAGACATTCGCTGAAAAAGGAGCATCCTATATATTTTTCAGCGTTAGGCAATTTTTATAACCAACAACTAAAACAAATATCCTTGCTGAAATCGGCATTAGCCGTTACTATAAATTTTGTTTCAATACTAATTAGTAAATGCTTAGTGCATAAATTGCTGACTATAGTAGCAGCGCTGCCTATGTCCCGCCTATTTCTCCACCTCCCATTCTCAAGTGCTCAAATGTTTTTTCAGCTTGAGCGGCGGTAAAGGCTGTTTGCAAAATAATTTTTCCTTTTTCCATTAAAAGCATTTCGTCAGCGACAAGGCTCAAAAATTCAAAATCATGACTGATGATAAGAATTAATCTGTAGGGAGCGCGGCAGGCATTGATAAGTGCAGCCGTTTCTTTCATGTGAAAGTAATCCATACCGCTGGTCGGTTCGTCAAAGATAAGCAGCTGTGCACCGGAAGCAACAGCTGCGCCAATCGAAACCCGCTGTTTTTGTCCGCCCGAAAGACTTAAAGGATGGCGATCTTTTAAGTCTGTAAGATTCAAAGCCGAAAGAATGTGCCCAATGTCGGCTGCCTGATTATGTTTATTTTTTCCGAGTGCTATTTCATCGCTGACGCTTTCGGTAAAAAGCTGATAGCCGACATCCTGCATTACAAGATAAGATTGTTCGAGCCGTTTTGATGCAGACAGTTTTTTCCCGCCGATAAAAACCGCTTCTTGTTTCGGCTTTGTAAGTCCGGCAAGACAGTGTACAAAGGTACTTTTGCCCTGTCCGCTTTTTCCCACAAGTGCTGTTATATTCCCAAAACGAAGGCTGAGATTTTCAACAGCTATGGCGGCTGTCTTTTCTTTCGGAAACCGATATGCGAGCTGTTCGATATGCAGTGTTTGCGCAGCCTGTCCGGATATTGTACAGCTGCCGGTATTTTTGTATGACGGTACCGCTCCAGTGGAAGCACTTGGTATATGCGTATAAGAATCGGTATCGAGCTTGAGACAATCTTGAGCGCGGTCAGAGGAATCGCGTGTATCGGCTGTGCTGTCATTAACGGTTTCGGCACTATCGTGCCGTGTTTCCTTCTGTACAAATACACAGCGGTCAAAAGTAACCGGACGCAGTAAAAGTTCTTTACGCTGTGCGTCGGTTAAATTGGCAAACTCAGTACCGGAAAGGGAGTGCGCAATCTTCCCATCTTTGAGGATAAGAGCCCTGTCTACAATGTCCTTGAGAAAATAGAGGCGGTGTTCACTGATGATAATCGTTTTTCCTGCCGCCTTCAATTTGCGCAAAACCTGAGCAATCTTTTCGATGTAAAATACGTCCAAGTTGGATGTCGGCTCGTCAAACAGAATGATGCCGGTATCAGCAGCAAGTGCGGAGGCAATTGCAATCATCTGTTTTTCACCGCCTGAAAGATTAAAAATGTTGCGATCAAGCAGATGTTCGATATGCAAAAACGATGCAATAGTAGTAAGCCGTTCACGCATGGTTTCAAACGGCGTTCCCATATTTTCAAGGAAAAAGAGAATCTCCGAAGTAGTATCCAAATTGAAAAACTGCGATTTGGGATTTTGAAATACCGTCGCTGTCTTTTTTGAAACCTCATAAATCGGAAGGTTTGCAATATCTTTATTTTCGATGTACAGGCTGCCGGAAAGCGTTCCTTCATAATAGCGTGGAATTAAACCGTTTAGCAGACGGAGAATACTTGTTTTACCGCAGCCGGAAAGTCCGGTAAGCAATAAACATTCGCCTTTGTGCACGTGAATGGATACATCGTTTATTGCAGCAGTACTGTTTTCCCCTGCATAGCTAAAACTGATCCTGTTGCTTTCTATCACAGAAGAACGGTCTGTTGCTATTGTTTCAGTATTGTGTGTTTGTCTGTCTTTCATATTTATATCCGTTTTCTCAGCGCAGTCAAATCAATTTTTCTGTAATAGTTTTCATTTTGTATTGCTGGCACCGAATCTGTTTTTATCACATATATAGCTGTGAACCGATGACGACGCAAAAGCCGGTTGCAATGTACAATGAGACAACGAAATCGGCTATACTGAATCGGGCTGTTTTGTAGCGGATTTTTTTACCCGGCGCATCGACCCCTTTGGTATGCCCTGCTGCTGTAAGCTCATCTCCGATACGCGAGGCAGAGGATAAAAGCGGCACCATCACATATTCGAGCGTTACAAGCGGATGCAGAATAATGTTCAGCGTATTCAAACCGATACCGCGCATTTTCATCGCATTTTTAATATTATGATATTCTTCGCCAAGCGTCGGGAAAAAACGGAACATTACCGAAAGCGTGATAACCAAACTTTGCGGCATTCTCAGTTTTTCCAACGCACTCATCAACAGTCCTACCGGGGTAGAATCTATCAGGTATTTGCCGGAGACAATCGGCAGCATAAAGCGGCGTGTCATAAACACTACCGGCAATACTACCGTACTGAAAATCCCCGTCCCCTGTGGGATGATAGACGAAAGAGCTGCTAGTACTAGAAAAAAGCCCGTCAGCTTCGCAGCTGTTTTTTTCTGTCCATTGAAAAAAAACAAACAGGCAAACAGCAGTATATTGATACATTCAACATACATCGGAACTAAAACCGTAACCGACAATCCCATACACAACACTAAAAGAAACTTTGTCCGCGGATCAAGAATAAGCCGTGCCTGTCGTCCCATACTATCCCTTTTATTTACACCAGCCCTGCTTTTGCAAAGTGCTTTTTTAATACCTTTGCACCTAAAAGTCCTCCGAGGATTCCGCCAACAAAAGCACTTACATACAGGATAGGCATAATCCATATCGGAAGGCTAACCAGCTGGGTTGCATAGTCGGCACCCATCATTTTTTCGGTCAGGGCACGGTATTGGTCAGTAAAAATATAAATCTGCCAGAAGGGCCCGCAAAACCACAAGGACATCACCGCGTAACCGGCAATACTTCCTTTCACAGTTTTATAGCCGAATGTTTTACGTACAAATTCCGCAAGCGCAGCAATAATGAGCGAGTGAATTGCTGCCACCGGTGTGTGCCCCATGAGCGTCATAAGGCAGCCGGGAATCGCTGTAAAAATAAAAAGACCGAACGGTTTTTGTACCTTGGCAAGAAAAAACATTACCACAATGCCTAAAATCACGCTCGTTACAAAAGGAAATCCTAAATAGGTCACTACTAAAAACCCGAGCGGCATTCCGGTGACAAAAAGTCCGACAAAATAAATAACGGAAAAAACACCGATATTAACCAAATCCTTTAACACAAGGCGGTTCTTCCCGCCTGACTGTAATTGTGTTTGTTCCATAACAACCTCCTTCATTTAATTGGTAATTGGTGCAGTGCCAATTATGTTGAGTTCTTCCCGTCCGTAAACATTTTAAGTCCAAACAAATCACTCATCAGGCTGAAATGTTTATCAAATGAAAACAAAAAAAGAT
>NZ_JBQNBW010000065.1:0-15167 GCF_052169735.1 Treponema sp. | reverse complement strand
ATACATTCTCTGCTTTAACTTATTGACTTTTTATAGCAGGTCTCCGCACGAATAAGGGCAGCATTTGCCGAACGTAAGCACAATCACTGCAAACAAAGTAGTCTGAGCGAGATCCGCTGCCGTTTTAGGTGCGGGGCAATATGAAAAGTTTATTTGTCCAGAGAGTCTAGCGCCTCTTTACCGCGATCCTTTGTCGTAGGGTACTCCCGCTGCTTTTGGGCCGCTGCTTTTTCCGCTAAAGAATACCAGAGCGGTAACCGTTAAAAGGTACGGCAGCATATCAAAGAACTCCGCCGGTAGATAGCGTAAAAAAGACAGATTGGTAGAATACACTTTTAGAATTTGTGAAGAACCAAAGAAAAGGCTTGCGCCGAGTACGCCGAAGGGTGTCCATTTCCCAAAGATAAGGGCTGCAAGCGCGATAAAACCGGTTCCGTGAATACTCAATACAGTGTACTGAATATCCTGTGTCAGCACCATCACTGCACCGCCCAAGCCGCCGAGCAGTCCTGATAAAACCACACCTGTGTACCGTTGTACATAGACGCTAATCCCGACACTATCAACTGCATGGGGATTATCACCGGTAGCACGGAGGCGTAGTCCGAACGGGGTTTTATACAGCACATACCATGAAACAATAACAAGGAGAAACGCAATATAGACCGTCGGGTAAATATTGGTAAAGAAAATAGGTCCCAGTACGGGTATTTTACTTAAACCGCTGTATGTTGTTTTGATAAAACCTCGTGTGTACGCCCGCGTCCGCTGCTGATGAAAAATAATTTGAGAAAGGTAAATGGTCATACCCAGCGCAAACATATTGATTGCCGTACCGGAGATAACTTGATCACTTTTCAGGTTGATGCTTAAATAGGCATGGAGTAAGGATACAATGCCGCCAGCAAGCGCTCCTGCCAACAAACCGATCCACGGAGCAGCAGCAGTGTAAGGTTCAAGGAGTACGGTAACCGTTGCAGCAAAAAACGCCCCGAACATCATCAATCCTTCCAGCGCAATATTGACAACGCCGCTCCGTTCCGAAAATAAGCCGCCAATAGCAGTAATCAAAATAGGAGTCGAAAAAATCAAAGTCAATACAATCATTGAATAAAAGGTTTCCATTATTGAGCACTCCTTGACAGATGATTCAAAAAGAATTTTATGCCGTTCTGCATTGCCACAAAGATAATAATTGCAGATACAATGATGATGGAAATATCGCGCGGTATACCATTTGACTGCATCAAAGGCTGCGCCGCATGGAGAGAGCCAAGCAGTAAACCGGCAAACAGAGAACCGGGAGCTGTATTACCTCCAACCAAGGCAACAACAAGACCGTCAAAGCCGTAGTTTTCAAATCCGGGTAAAACACGCCCGTAAGAAAAGGTTCCCACTGCAATTAAGACTCCTGCAAGTCCTGAATACATACCGGCAATTCCCATAGAGAGCGCTGCATTGCGCTGCACCTTTATCCCTGCATATTTTGAGGCAAAAGGATTATATCCCACAGCCCGCAACTCATAGCCGAAGGTTGTTTTATTGATAATAAACCAGAAACTGAACAAAGCGGCAAATACAATAAGAAAGCCCCAATGAAGGCGCGAACCGTTCGTCAGTGACGAAAGCAAGGGGCTTTGCAGAGACGCTTGTTCCGGTATTGCTGCTGTACGGACAAGGTCACTACCGGGTAAGGTTTTTAAGACATAGTTTGAAAGATACAGCCCCGTATAGTTCAGCATAATGGTTCCCACCACCTCGTGCACATTAAACCGAGCCTTTAGCATACCGGGAATAAAGCCCCAGATACCTCCTGCCAGCGCTCCTGCAAGCACAACCATCGGCAGCAAAATAAATGACGGCAAGCCTCTTCCAAGAATGGCTGTGGTTATTGCACAAAGACTTCCTACCAGCAGCTGCCCTTCACCGCCGATATTGAACAATCCCGTTCTAAAGGCAAAAGCAGCGGAAAGACCGGTAAGGACAAGCGGCATAACCGTTACAAAAAACTCTCCAATATAACGGGGATTAAATACTGTTTTTCCCGTACCGATCGCCGCGGTGTTAATGCCGAGTACTGCCCGCAGCAATGCCGTAAAGATATACTTGGGATTTAAGCCGGTAATGAGCATCACGATAACGCCGACTAAAAAGCCCATGATGACGGCAAAACAGGGGATAAAAAAAGTATAGTATTTTTCATTTGAAAAAAACGTCCGCAGCTTATTCATAGTCAGGTACCACTCCTTTTTGAGAACCGGACATCATCAGTCCCAATTCATTTTCGTTCGTTGTATCAGCGCCGACGATCCCGGCAATTTCTCCTTCGTAGATAACGGCAATCGTGTCGGCAAGGTTAAGAACCTCCTCCATCTCAAGCGAGAAAAGCAGAATAGCGTGTCCCTTATCTCGCTCTGCCACAAGACAGCGGTGAATATATTCGATGGCACCGATATCAAGTCCCCGTGTAGGCTGTGCAGCGATCAGCAACTGCGGCGACCGGTGTATTTCGCGGGCAATGATGGCTTTTTGCTGATTACCGCCGGAAAGGCTTCTTCCTATGCTCAAAGCGCCTAAGCTGGAACGTACATCAAACTGCTCCATCAGCTCCTGTGAATGCCGGTGGATTGCCTCCGCATTTAAAATTCCGCGTTTTGAAAGAGGCTCGTTAAAATATGTTTGCAAAATCATATTTTCCGCCATATTAAAATCCAAGACTAAACCGTATTTGTGCCGATCTTCCGGGATATGTCCCAATCCGGTCAAAGTCCGTTCCCGTATTGGTGCGCTTTGAATCTGTTTACCATTCAGCTCGATGGTACCGCTTTCTATCTTGCGTAAACCGGTTAACGCTTCGATCAACTCCGATTGCCCATTTCCGTCAATACCGGCAACACAGAAAATTTCTCCGCGTTTTACATCCAAATTCAAATTTTTGATCGCTAATAACTGTTTATTATTTTTAACACAGAGATTTCTGATTTTTAATATTATGTCGGTAGGTTCGCTTGGCTTTTTCGGTACTTTAAAGCTAACCGTTCTGCCGACCATCATTTCTGCCATTTGTTCTTCGGAAGTATCGGCAACCTGTACCGTACCGATCACCGCACCTCTCCGTAAAATCGTACAGCGGTCAGCTGCCATCTTTATTTCTTTAAGCTTATGGGTAATGAGAATAATGGATTTACCTTCCTCAATAAGCCGCCGCATAATGTGCATAAGCTCAGATATTTCTTGCGGTGTTAAAACTGCTGTCGGCTCATCAAAGATCAAAATATCAGCATTACGATAGAGCATCTTGAGAATTTCTACACGCTGCTGCATTCCAACGGTTATATCCTCAATTTTGGCCGAAGGATCAACGGCTAGACCGTACCGGGTACTCAGTGCTTCTATATTCTTTTGAGCAGAAGCCATATCAATTCTGCCGAAACTTTTGCGCGGCTCCATCCCTAAAATAATATTTTCCGTTACCGTCAAATTGTGCACCAATTTGAAATGCTGGTGTACCATACCGATGCCGAGCTTGGTTGCCGTATAGGGATTCGCTATATGTACCGGCTTGCCCCTGATATAAATTTCACCCTCATCGGCTTGATACATACCGAAAAGGATACTCATTAACGTCGATTTCCCTGCACCGTTTTCCCCCAATAATGCATGAATTTCTCCCTTTCGCAACGAAAAGGACACATCGTTATTTGCAATAATACCGGGGAAACGTTTGGTAATATGCTTCATTTCTACAATCGTATCCATTCTTTTCTCCTACCATCTCACGAGAACCTCCAAAATCTATACCTGCGTTTTGAGAGGCTCCTCCTAGTATATCAAAATAATATTTTTAACGCCCAATGCTTCTGCTTGCTGCTTATAGTTTTGCATATCAGCCTTTGAGGGAATATGCCCCTTTAGTGATGGGATGTATTCGCTACTGATACCGCGCAGATGACACCGTATCATCTTATACTGGACATCGGTATGCAGAGCAATCCTTTGAGAAACTGCGGCAACAACCGCCTCAGCGTCCATAATATCCTTGAGAAACACCGTCCGCACTTCTTCCACTTTATTGAGCTTGAGTAAATAGTCCAGATTTTCCATATTATTCTTCCGGTCTGTTGCACATAACGAATTTTGCATAGTGAGTGATTTTACATCAAATAAAAACTTATCGGTATGCTCGATGAGTTCCTTTGTCCGTTCAAGATTGAAGAAGCCGTTTGTATCAATATAACAGGTAAGATTCATTGTATGCAGCGCTGAAAAAAGGCGAATGAGCGCCTGCGGATAGAGGGTCGCTTCCCCGCCGGAGACAGTAACCCCCCGTATATATGGACGGTACTGCTCTATTTCTTCGAGAATGGAAGTAATACTTCTGAGTTGGCTGTGCGTGTACGGCATAATTGTTTCAGGATTATGGCAGTACCGGCAGCGGATATCACACCCTTGTACAAAAATAGATGTTCGATTGCCTATGCCATCCACATTTGCAAAGGGAAGCAACTTATGTACCGGCAGCGCATCACTGAGCATCACGAGTCTGTCTGTTGAATACGTCTGCATTTTCCTGTGTTCCTTTGCCGAACCACGTGGTATCATGCAGAACCGCATTCCCGTTCGATGCCTTTTCAATTTCGGATTTTTTGACTAAATAACCGGTCACCCGAATAAGATCGGTATTTTGTAAATAGGTGGTGATATACCGCATTCCCTGATGGAACGCTCCCTTAATAATATCGAGTACGGCATCGAGATGATCAAGACTTGTTTGATCAAAAGCGAATAAATCCCCCGTACCTGACGGGAAATAGCGGTGAAAAGCTGCTGCTTGCGTAAGATGAAGCGGCAAAATCGGTTCCTGTCCAACTTTTATCCGGTGTGCAGGGGTATTGCGTTTATCCTCATCTGAAAGACTGGCACCTACCTGCGCATGCAAAAGGTAATGTCCGCCGGTACGCTCAACGTACACACCGTGATGAGCGCTGACCAGTGAATCGAGCTTTTGCATAATTGCATGACCTATTTCATCGCCGCGTTTTGATTGACCGAAGGTTTCATTACAGTTTTCCTGTTGAAGAAAGGTATTTACCGCATCAGCTAAACCGACAACCCCAATCATCGAGGTAAAGTTCTCACGGCGGAGAAATCCTTCTTTTATCAAAAAAGAAGATTCAAAAAAGTGAGATTTCTCAACAAGATAGGTAATACGTTTATCACTCATGCGCAAAATGGATGCTGTTACCTCCGGCAGCAGCTCCGTCAAAAATGAGTTAAAATTCTGTGCATGCGCAGCCATTGTACCGAGTCTGAGGCGCGGTAAGCTGTATGCACCTCCTGCCATCGGTAAAGCATTGTAACAGCTTACGAGTGCGTGATCGCCGACATCCTTTTGATACTGCACGACATTGGAAAAAGAGGGCTTTGAAACCTTTAAACAAGCTTCAACCGCTTTTAAAGCAAAATCATGCGGAGTAACCGCTTCATCATAGTGGATAGTCATATTCGGCGTTGTGTTTTGCAGCTCTATGATTGCTTTAAGAATGAGTGTACCCGCACGTGTTTCCCGCGGCCCTATGTCTGCATGGCAAAAAGAGTCCGGTATCGTTTTATCAATGTGATTTAAAAAGCGTTTTATTTTTATATATGCTTCATCATCGCTTATACCTGAGAGAAAAGGATCAATCAGCTCATCTAAATTACCGATATAAACGGGAAAAGAAGTAATAGACGGAACATTTTTATATAAAATCAATAAACCGTCCAGTGCATCATCCAAAGTACGTGGAGGCGGAAGCTCCAAAAACGCGCATCCGTTTTTTATAAATACCTGATAATCGGGAACAATGTAGCGGGGGCGATATATAAGATACCCTTCGTTTAAATCGCATATCATTCCGTTTTCAAGATACTGCATATCCTCATCAGTGTAGCCGAGCAATGATCGAGGATCGATTAACCGTTCTGCACAATTTGCAAGGGAGAAAAGCTTTTGCTGATAAGTAAGTGTTGCGCTTTCAGCAATCGGTATTAGGTCTTCCGTATGGGACATCATAAAAGAGCCTCCTAAAAAGCGTTGATAAACAGCAGCCGAGCCTTATCAGCGTTGCTTAAGGTATTTTTGAATAAGAGTACTTCTGAAAGATAAACCTTAGAGAAGTACTCTGAGAAACCTCTAAAACTCGGTAGCTTTTTAGAGGTTCACTCGTGTTTAAAAAGTGCCGGAGAATTTGCTGTGATAGCATACCCGTACACCAGAAGGTTTCACAGGAATGCCTTGCTTGAATCGCACTACTCCGGCGTTTTTAGATCAATCGTTTTTAACAGATTTAATTCGTTGCTGCACGGCTCGGAGCAGTAGGAACAACAATCTCTTTTGCGATGATCTTCTGTTCAAACTCGCGGATTTTTGCGACTGTTGCATCGTCAAGGTTCGGATTCTTTTCAGGGATTCCGACACCCTTATTGGCAAGATCAAATGTGATAGTCTGTCCGCCCGGGAATTTGTTTTCGTATACCATCTTTGACACATCATAAGCGGCAGTGTCAACCCGCTTCAGCATGGAAGTAAGGATTGCAGAATGAGTACCGTCGTAGATACCATCTTCGTACTGATCCTTATCAACACCGATAACCCATACGTCTTGTCCGTTTGAGCGGCGGTCTTTTGCTTCCTTGATTGCACCGTTTCCGGTTGCTCCCGCGGCATGATAGATAACACCGACACCGAGATCATACAACTTAGCAGCAAGCGTCTGACCTTTTTGTGCATCGGAGAAAGAATTTGCGATTTCAACATACATTTTCATGTCAGGATCGACAGCCTTTACCCCTGCTTCAAAGCCTGCTTCAAACTCACGCATAATGCTAAAGTCCATCCCTACGATGTAACCAACAGCATTTTTCTGCATTTCCTTTGTTTTCAGTGCTGCTGCAACGCCTACGAGGAAGGAACCTTCGTTAGCAGCAAATACGGCGCTTGCTACATTACTTCTATCGCTAACAACGCTGTCGATAAGCAGAAATTTCTGATTAGGAAACTTACCGGCAACTTCGGTAAGCGGCTGTTCAAAAAGGAAACCGGGTGCAACAATAATCTCCAATTCTTCATCTGCAAATGTTGAAAGATTAGGAATATAATTTGCATCAGTTTCAGACTGCAAATATTTTATTTCGGCATTAAAGTCTTTTTTAAAGCGCTGTATACCTTCCCATGCACTTTGATTGAACGACTTGTCGTCAATACCGCCGACATCGGTTACCAAACCGACAACGAATGCCTTTGCCGGTTTTTCTACAGTTGAGGTCTCCGTCTTTGCCGGCGCTTTTTTTGCTTCGCAGCTTGATAGGGCAACTATCCCTGCTGCAAGCATGAGCGCAAGCATCCAACATACTTTCCGCATAGTGAATCCACCTTACTAAAAAAATTTTGGCATAAAAACAAAATTCCGAGTAACATAAAAAAACGTACCCTGCATTTTGTAACCACCTACGGACAGCATACCGTATGAAGCCTCTTTTTACAAGCCACAAAATTAATTACGTTATCCTTGATATTCTCATTTCACAGTATAACGGTTTTTTGTGGGCGTTTTATTTTACAACTTATCATTCAGATTAGATATTCAGTGTGAGTTTTTCAGCCTCTCTGGACAGCCGCCCGTATTTCCAATAGTATAGAGAACCTATGTATTCAATCGACCATATCCGCAATTTTTGTATTGTTGCCCATATCGATCACGGGAAGTCAACGCTTGCCGACCGTCTTATTGAAAAAACCAAGGTTATCGACGAACGCTATTATCGGGCGCAGATGACCGATAACATGGATATTGAGCGGGAACGCGGCATTACCATCAAAAGCCAAGCTGTTACTATTCCCTACCACGCTGCCGACGGGCAGGATTATCTTTTAAACTTTGTCGATACGCCGGGACACGTTGATTTTACCTATGAGGTCTCCCGCGCCATTGCTTCCTGCGAGGGGGCTATTTTAATTGTAGATGCAACACAGGGGGTGGAATCCCAGACGCTTTCCAACATGTACCTTGCGCTTGAGCATAACCTCGAAATTTTGCCGGTGATCAATAAGATCGACTTACCGGCAGCGGACATTCCGGCAGTGTCTGCTCAAATTGATCACGATTTAGGGCTTGATTCCGATATTGCCGTTGCGGTTTCGGCAAAGACCGGCAAAAATATTGATGCACTGTTTGAAGCCATCGTAAAGCACTTTCCGCCGCCGACAGGTTCCGCAGAAGCCCCCTTGCAGGCGCTCATCTTTGACTGCCACTACGATGCATACCGCGGGGTTATCATCCACCTGCGAGTGTTTGAAGGGACAATAAAGCCCGGTATGACCATCCGCTTTATGCACAGCAATGCGGAATACCGTGTAGAAGAAACCGGCGTTTTTATTCTCGACCTTGTGCAGCGGGATTCCCTCCGTGCCGGAGAGGTCGGCTACATTATTGCCGGTATTAAAACCGTGTCTGATGTGCAAGTCGGCGATACCCTCACCGATGCAGCCCGTCCTTGTGCAGACCCCCGAGCTGGATTCAAAGCGGTTAAACCCGTAGTGTTTTCCTCCGTGTATCCCGTAGATACCAACGACTACGAACAGCTGCGAGATGCCTTTGACAAGCTCAAGCTGAATGACGCAAGCCTCACCTACGAAAAAGATTCTTCGGTGGCGCTTGGACACGGGTTCCGCTGCGGCTTTTTGGGACTGCTCCATCTGGAAATTGTACAGGAACGGCTTGAACGGGAATTCGATCAAGCGGTTATCTTTACGGCGCCGTCCGTGCAGTACCGCCTCCATCTGCGGAGCGGAGAAACTATGATCTGCGACAACCCTGCAGAATACCCCGACGAGGGCAAGATCGCTTCTGCGGATGAGCCGTATATCAAAGCGAATATCATCACTCCGACGGAATACCTCGGAAACATCATCTCCCTCTGCATTGAAAAGCGGGGCGTGCAAACCAATATGAACTACCTCGACCAAAAGCGGGTGGAGGTTACCTACGAAATGCCGCTTGCGGAGGTTCTGTTTGAGTTTTACGACCGGCTCAAAAGTATCAGCCGCGGCTATGCTTCTTTTGAATACGAAGTGATCGAAATGCGTCCGACGGAGTTGGTCAAAATTGATATTCTGCTGAACGGCAAGCCGGTGGATGCCCTTGCGCAGCTTTCGTATAAGCCGAACGCCTACAACAAGGCGCGCCACGTGTGTGAGCAGTTAAAGGAAGAAATTACACGCCAGCAGTTCAAAATCGCTATCCAGGGGGCAATCGGCAGCCAAGTTATTGCACGGGAAACGGTTAATCCGGTGCGCAAAGACGTGTTGGCAAAGTGCTATGGCGGCGACATCACCCGCAAGCGCAAGCTCCTTGAAAAGCAGAAAGAGGGGAAAAAGCGCATGAAGATGGTTGGCGATGTCGAGTTACCGCAGTCAGCCTTCCTTTCGGTACTTAAAACCAAGAGCGAATAAAAGGAGAGTATAATGCATAAAACAGCGATCATTTATGTGTCGGAGCATCATGGCAACACAGAAAAGCTGCTAAAAGAAGTATGCCGCGGGCAGCCGATTGATCTTTTTAACATAGCATGTACAGAGACTATTAATCTTTCGCAATATTCCTGTGTTGGTTTTGCATCGGGGATATATGTGGGTAAGTTCCATAAATCGATTTTTAAGTTTTTGAAAAACCGCCGCTGCGAATTTCCTAAAAATAGTTTTGTTGTGTGTACAAGCGGGATTGGAAAAGGACGTTATGCTCTGAAGTTTTCCAACTATCTGCGTGATCAAGGTTTTACTGTTTTGGGAGAATTTGAATGCAAGGGCTTTGATACCTTTGGTCCATTCAAGCTCTTCGGCGGTTTTGCAAAGGGACATCCCGATACCTGCGACATTGCGAATGGAACAGCTTTCATTCGACAGCTTTTGAACACCATAGAACATGCCGATACATAGGACATGGCTCATTGTATTGTTTCCTCTGCGGAGGATATACTGGATAAAGAATATCCGGTATTAGATAAAGGTTTTGTCCGCCTTGTGGATTATCTCGGCGGCGATGACCGGATTGTACAGGCTGCACGTGTTTCCTATGGCGCCGGAACAAAAAGTGTCCGCGAAGATGCAGCGCTTATCGATTATCTCTTACGGCACCAGCATACCTCTCCGTTTGAACAGGTTGTGTTGACTTTTCATGTTAAAATGCCGATTTTTGTTGCCCGTCAATGGGTGCGCCACAGGACTGCTCGGCTCAATGAAATTTCTGGACGGTATTCAATTATGCCGGATGAGTGTTATGTCCCTGCTTTAGAAGATATTGCCCTTCAAAGTACTGACAACCGTCAAGGGCGCATGAGTGAACCTGCCCCCTCTGAATTATCTGCTGATATCCGTGCACGTTTGCAAGCTCAGCAAACCGCTGCTTACGATTCATACCGCCGCTTAATTGATACCCAGCTTGCCCGTGAACTTGCCCGGATCAATTTACCGCTTGCTAGTTACACTGAATTGTATTGGCAAATTGATTTACATAATCTTTTCCATTTTTTGAAGCTGCGCTGCGATAGTCATGCACAGAAAGAAATACGAGATTATGCCTTTGTTTTGCTTGAAATATGCCGGAATGTTGCACCGGTTGCAACACAATCCTTTGAAAAGCATGTCCTTACCGGTGTTCATCTGTCAGGAGCAGAACTAACTGCGCTACGGAATGTATTAAACGGAAAGGAAAGCGGATTAAAAGGAAAGGAACTTGAGCGCTTTGAAGAAAAGATACGCTCAGGTACACAACTGTAAGAATGAAAAACGTTGGAGATGGGGGGAATTGAACCCCCGTCCTAAAAAGAGAAACAGGAGCATCTACAGGTTTATCAGTGCGAGGTGTTTGTCGGGATCCGGTAGCAGCACCGAAAGCGTCGAATCCGTATTGCGGAAAGTGTCCTTTCTACCGTCCGCACCCGGTAAAAAGTAAGCTCCGAATGGCGTCGGAACTCTACCGCGCTCGGAAGCAACACTTGGTAGGTTCCGCGATTACGCAGCTAATGCGTAGTCGGAACTGTCGTTGTTGGCAGTTATAAGTTTTGCCGCTTTTTAGGAGCGCAGCTCTCCACCTGCAACTCAAGCCTCTAGCTTCCTAGTCGAAACCGGAACATCCCCAGGCTTTATCTTTTAAACGATACATACTTTTAGAAAAAATGTCAAGAATCCCTGCATAATACTACAAAGATAAAGATGCTGCAAAAGTCAAAACAGCAAAAAATACCCAGTATACATTACAATAGAGATTACAAAAGCAAGCATTACAACAGCAGTTTTTCTATAAAATGCCATCGTGCGAACTGTTCAACTAAAAAAACTGCGCGGAACGTTATATAAATTCCGCGCAAAAAGCAGTTTGGTTAAGCGGTTTTTTCCGAAATAAGCTTGAGTTCAGGCTTTTCAGTTTCGCTTATCACGTTTTTTGTAATATGCAATGCCTTTTCTCCCTTGAGAGAAGGAGCCTCAAACATTGCATCAAGCATCAGTTTTTCTACTATAGAACGAAGTCCGCGAGCGCCGGTATTTTGATCCAGCGCTTGCTGGGAAATAGCATCCAGCGCGTCATCATCAAAAGAAAGCTTCACATTATCGAGCTTAAACGACTCTTGAAATTGCTTGACGATAGCATTTTTCGGCTCCACCAAGATACGGCGTAAGTCCTCAAGCCTTAGCTCATTAAGAGAAACACTGATGGGTAAACGTCCGATCAATTCGGGAATAATACCGAACTTAACTAAATCATCAGGAATGAGTTTTTCGTACAACTCCTGTAAGCCCTTCTCTTTTGAAGACCGCACATCAGCCCCAAATCCCATGGGGTTTTCTGCAACCCGTGTCTGGATAATCGTATCAAGTCCGACAAAGGCACCGCCGCAGATAAACAAGATATTGGAGGTATCAATTTTAAGCATATCTTGATTGGGGTGTTTGCGACCTCCTTGAGGCGGAACCGAGGCAACAGTGCCCTCTATAATTTTTAATAAGGCTTGCTGAACCCCTTCACCGGAAACATCACGGGTAATGGACACATTTTCACTTTTCCGTGCAATTTTATCTATTTCGTCAATAAAAATAATTCCTTGCTCAGCCCTGGCTATATCGCCATCCGCACTTTGAATCAGCTTTAACAAAATATTTTCAACGTCTTCACCGACATATCCGGCTTCTGTTAAGGTTGTAGCATCGGCAATGGCAAACGGCACTTTCATTTTCTGCGCAAGAGTACGCGCAAGCAATGTTTTACCGGAACCGGTAGGTCCGATCAGCAGAACGTTGGATTTTTCGATTATTACAGAATCAGCATTAACCGGAGGGTGCATAATCCGTTTATAGTGGTTATAAACAGCAACGGATAACACACGCTTTGCTTTCTCTTGCCCGATTACATACTCATCCAAATACGCTTTCAGCTCTGCCGGTGTTGGAATATCGCCGGAAAGTTTCTCCGAAACATGCATCTTATATGCACTCAAATAATCCTTGCACAGCTGAATACAATGATTACAAATCGCAACTCCGGGCCCCGGAACAATTCTCCGGCCTTGATCCTCGCGTCTTCCGCAAAAAGAGCAGACTAAAGAATCGTTTTTTTTAGGCATTTTTTCTCCTATCCATGACCATATCGACAATTCCATATAAGCAGGCTTCTTCTGCCGACATAAAGAAATCCCGTTCCATATCTTCGGCAATAGCCTCCTCAGTTTTGCCCGTATGCGCGGCACAATACCGAATAATCAGTTTTTTCAGGCGGAGTATCTCTTTTGCTTGTATAGAAATATCACTTGCCTGTCCCTGTGCGCCGCCCCAAGGCTGATGGATCATCACACGGGAAGACGGCAGCGCAAAGCGCTTCCCCTTAGAGCCTCCTGCCAATAAGACAGCAGCCATACTTGCTGCCTGCCCAAGGCAAATGGTCTGTACTTGGGGGTGGATGTGCTGCATAGTATCGTAAATAGCAAGACCTGCCGTTACAGAACCTCCCGGACTATTGATATAGAGGCTGATGTCTTTATCAGGATTCTGAGATTCCAGAAAGAGCAGCTGAGCAACCACCAGATCAGCAGTTGCATCGGTTATTTCGCCATCTACAAAAATAATACGGTCTTTGAGCAGACGTGAAAAAATATCGTAGCTACGTTCTCCATTGCCCGTCTGTTCAATAACATACGGGACAAGACTATGCATCTGTTCAGACATTAGCAGCACCCTCTTCAAGCAGTTGACCTGCCGTCAGTTTTTCTCCCGTCTTTATGGTAGATTTTTCAAACAACTGTGCATACAATTTTTTCTCTTTAAGAGAATCAATAAGATATTCTTTATTCCGTAGATTAGTATCGTAATATTTTTTCACTTCCTCAACAGCTGTGCCGGTACGTTCCGCTATAGAGGCATATTCGGCTTCAACGTCTTCAGGAGAAGCAGTGATAGCGCGTTCTTCCAACAGTGTTTCAACAATCAGACGGGTTTTCAGCCGCGTTTCCGCTTCCGGGCGCCATTCTGTTGTCACTCCGTCTTTTGAAAGTTTGCTACCGGAACCTCCGGTTAATTTATCTAAATCCTCCGGCGACATTCCGAGCTGCTGCGCCAACATCATCCAGCGGGATTCCAGTTCAGCTTTTATCATCGATTCCGGCAGTTCAATCGGATTAGCTTCTGCCATTTGCGTTAAAAGACCATTGATCTTGCGCTGTTCCACTACATCCGCTACCTGATTGGTTAAGTTTTTTGTAAGAGATTCTTTTAAGTCTGCAAGCGTTTTATATTTTTCACTGACATCCTGTGCAAGATCATCATCAATCGCCGGCAGATCTTTTCGCTTCAATGCAGTAAGGGTTACCTTGATCTTAAGCGTTTTTCCGGCAAAGTCAGCATTTTTATAATCGGCAGGGTAGGTTTTTACAATGACTTTTTCATCGTTTTTCTTCATACCGATTATATCATCATCGATATCGTAGATGGACTGATATTGCCCAATAGTAAACACAAAACCTTCCCGTTTTGTATCGGCAAGCTCTGCATCTGCATCATCAAGTTCAATGTAATTAACGGTTACAATATTACCTTTTTCGGCAGCAGCGGCTTCATCACAATCAATGACCAGCGCATTCCGCTCTTGGATAGCTTCCAATTCTTTCAGGATATCGGCATCGGTAACGGAGACTTCCGGAACAGTTACGGTAAAACCTTCTACTTTTGCAAGCTCAACCTTCGGCAAAACATCATAGACAAGCGTGAATTCCATATCGGAATCGAGCTTGAAGTCAGGAGTACCATCAAGCGTAGGCTGTGAATACGGCAAAGGACGGGTATATTTATCCGCAGATTCAAACACTTCCTCCAGCACTTTTTGGATTACTTCATCAAATGCTTCCGCCCGCAGGGTTTCGCCGAATTTCTGCTCCAGAATTGCAACAGGCACCTTTCCTTTACGGAATCCCGGTATTTGCACTTGCTTTGCATATTTTTTTGTTAAGAGCGTATAGCTGTTTTGCACTTCGTCTTGTTTAACGGTGATAGAAAGTTTCATCCGAGACTTTTCAACAGGTGTAAATTCTTTTGTAAAATTCATCTGGTAATCCTTTTTATGCTAAGAAATTCGTTGCGAGAGCATATCTCAAAGCAGCCTCTGCTTGATACTTGGCAGCTTCAAAACCGGTTTACGGTTAGAAACACCCCATTATTGCATGAGGTACATTTCTTTTCATTTTTTTAACCGGTACATCCGGTCAAAAAAAAAGCGATCCGGTTTTACCGAATCGCTTTCGCAAGAGCGGGAAACGGGGATTGAACCCGCGACATCCACCTTGGCAAGGTGGCGCTCTACCACTGAGCTATTCCCGCAAAATAAACTGTTCGGTAACCATTGTTGTGGAACCCTGCGAGAGGAGGGACTTGAACCCTCATGCCGAGGCACCAGATCCTAAGTCTGGCGTGTCTGCCAATTCCACCACTCTCGCTCACAATGTGAGTCGAAACAATATACCGATGATTTTAAACAATGTCAAGCATTCCACACGAAATCACTTAACGCTTGTTTACTGAGCCATGCAGGCTTCGAACCTGCGACCCACAGATTAAGAGTCTGTTGCTCTACCAGCTGAGCTAATGG
>NZ_JBQNBW010000064.1:0-15191 GCF_052169735.1 Treponema sp. | reverse complement strand
TGCTGAGTGCTGAGTGCTGAGTGCTGAGTGCTGAGTGCTGAGTGCTGAGTGCTGAATTGTGCCGGATACCTTGCACGTGTCAAGTAGTTGACAGTGTTTTTGAGAAAATTGGTATTGGGTAATTCAACACTTAGGCTTTGCATGAACTTATTATAGAAGCAAAGAGCAAAGAATGCAAGTAGATCGTTTTATGAGTTACAGGGATTCAGTATGAAAACAGTAAGGCTGAAAATCATTTTTTTTTCGTATCAAACATAGGTTTTTTCCACGGAATAAAACGGTTGACCTCTTTGTAATATGCTGCATACTCATCTCCAAAGCGTTCGGCAAGCCATTTTTCTTCTGTCAGTTTCATAAACACGGTGAGGTAGAGCCAAAAAAGCGGCGGTAAAATCAATACATACCAATTTCTACAGACCAGTAGCGCTCCTGTACAAATGAATAAAAATGCTGAATAGATAGGATTGCGGACAAACGCATATACACCGCCGGTTGCCAGCTGATTTGATTTTATCTTGCTGTCAATGCGGGTACCGAATACTGCTGTATACCACAGTGTGATACCCCCTGCAATGCACAGCGTCCCGGCAATTATGAAAGAGCTTGCAAGCATTGTATTGTATATGTTTCCGCCTGCAAGCATATCATATTTTATCAATGTAATACCGGTAACGGTAAATGCAATCATAATTCCAACACATACAGGACCAACACCCATTACCGGAAGGTGGTCTTGTTCAGCTTTTTTCATAGAACGCTCCTTTTTGCTGCGGATGGTACCGATAAGGTGCTGTATGCTCAACACCGGATGACGGAACAACATACGTGGACCGCTATAGCGCATAACTGCACGGATTTGCCGGCGCATCTCAGGTTTATAACAGTGCACAGGACATACATTACAAAACGGCTTTATCCGGTCATTTTGGTATCGGCATTGTTCAATCCGCTTGTGGGTATACGCTTTCAGTGTTTTCGGATCAATAGCTTCTTCTCCGGCACGGTCTTCAATAGCAGCGTTAGAATCATGCTGGTGTGCCGCACTATAGAGGTCGATCATCGAATCGACTAGCCGTACTTCATCTTCTACTGTCATCCTGTGCATATCGGTACCTCATAATAGCGATTGAAAGAATTTTCTGCGCAAGTGTTTCTTCATCACTTGCATACACTATTTTACCCTTCGTTTATATTTTACTCAAGCTCAATACGATGCTGAATGTCTTGGTAGGGGTTATCACTATAGAGAAAGTTTTTGTTTCGGAGTGGCTATGCAGTCTACGATCTTGTTCTCTTTGCTATTAAAATGCAGAAACCTACTTGATAAATAACGCAAGCTATGTGAAAATGTCGGCATCGTGAAGCACTGCAGGTACAGCTTGTTATACGATATTGTCCAGAATCTTCGGTTTTAGAAAATATCCATACGTACCGTGTAAGTGTCAACCATATATCGTACATATATGGTAAAAATAGGAGATTTCAATATGAAAGAATCTTTGAAAAAGTATCACGGAATATTTCCGGCTTTTTATGCGTGTTATGATGATAACGGTGATATTTCCCCCGACCGTGTGGAGCAATTCACCGACTATCTCATTAAAAAAGGCATTAACGGACTGTATGTCGGCGGCAGCTCCGGTGAGTGTATTTATCAATCAGTGGAAGAACGTAAAATTGTCCTTGAGCATGTTATGAAGGTTGCAAAGGGGAAAATTCCCGTTATTGCTCACATTGCAGCTCCTTCAACCCGCCACAGTATCGCGCTTGCACAACATGCAGAAAAATGCGGCGCTGATGCCATTGCGGCAATTCCGCCGATCTACTTTGTACTGCCGGAAGATTCAATCTTTCATTATTGGTCTGATATGGCGGCAGCAACCAATCTGGATTTTATTATCTACAATATCCCGGGAACTACTAACTACAATCTTTCGATGAATCTGTTTAATAGAATGCGCGAAAATAAAAAAGTGATCGGGGTAAAAAACAGCTCTATGCCCGTACAGGATATTCAAAAGTTTAAGGCTGCTGCTGGGGAAAACTTTGTGATCTTTAACGGACCGGATGAGCAGTTTATTGCCGGACGTGTGATGGGCGCTTCTGCCGGTATCGGCGGAACCTATGCAGGAATGCCGGAACTCTTTTTGGCAGCAGATGCATGTGTAGAGCGTGGAGATATGAAGAAGGCTCTGGAAATTCAAAATGCGATTAACGATGTTATTTTTACCGTTTTGAAATGTCACGGAAACCTGTACAGCGTATTCAAGGAGATATTAAAGCGGAGAGGAATGAATATCGGTACAGCCCGCCTCCCGCTTGCCCCGGTTGCCGTCGAAGATGAGCCGATTATTCAGTCCCTTATCAATAAAATCGATACGGCAATCGCAACGTTTGCGAAATAATTTCCAAAGCTGCTATTGATCGGTTACTTTTATCAGAAATTGGATTACAAGAGCATCGCTGATAACGAATCGAAGTTATAGTGATGCTCTTGTAATTTTTTAAGAAAATAATCCCGGAACAAAAAGGCAGATTTGCGGGAATGCAGAAAGCAGCACAAGCGAAATCAGTAACGGGATTAAGAAGGGCAATGTGCCTTTTACCAGCGTATTAAACGGAATATTTCCGACACGGGCAACCACAAACAGTGCAGTACCCATCGGCGGCGTTAGGATACCAATCATCAAATTGAAGATAACAACGATACCGAAGTGTATAGGATCAATACCGGCTGCGGTAACAGTGGGCAGCAGGATCGGCACAAGGATAATCAACAATGGCAGTGCATCAATAAACATCCCCAAGAACAATAACAGGATATTTATCATCAGCATGAGCATCAGCGGATTATGTACGAACTGCATAAATACTTGTGCAACATGCAGCGGCATCTGTTCGCGGGCGATAATCCATCCGAATAATCCAACCCCCAAAATCATCATAACAATCGTACCCGTTGTTTTCACACTGTCAAGCACAATGTCAAAAAACTTTGAAACGGTTAATTCTTTATAGACAAAAAAGCCGAGGAATGTCGTATAAAAGACTGCGATAACAGCTGCCTCAGTCGGCGTAAAGATTCCGGTAAAAATTCCGGTTAAAATCAGTACGGGAGTTAAGAGGGCTAGTGCCGCGCCTTTAAACGATTCCCATTTCTCTTTTGCCGATGCTTTAGGATCGGCTGGGTAATTACGGCGGTGTGCCATAATCGAGCACATGAGCATCAATGTTCCGGCAATGAGAATCCCCGGAAGGAAACCTGCCAAGAACATTTTTTCAACAGATTGATCAGAGCTGACTGCGTAAATAATCATCGAAGTACTTGGCGGCACAAGCGGACCCAAGATACAGGAAGCTGCGGTAATACCGCCCGAAAAAGCGGAATCGTACCCGGCATCCTTCATCGACTTTATTTCCAATTGCCCTAAACCGCCTGCATCGGCAAGCGCAGAACCGGACATCCCTGAAAATACCAACGATGCCAACACGTTCACATGAGCTAAGCCGCCCTTGCGGTGCCCTACCATGGCGCGGGCAAAGCGGAAAATACGTTCTGTAACACCGCCGCCGTTCATAATATTACCAGCAAGCACAAAAAACGGAACCGCAAGCAGGGTAAAGTTATTGATGCTCCCCAGCATTTCCTTACAAGCAAAGAAAAACAATGAAGTTTGTCCGCTAATAATAAAGAAAAACAGCGAGGCAAGCATCAATGAATAGCCGATATGAACGCCGATAAAAATCAACACTATCCAAACAGCAAAGGTCAATAGCATCATTATGCTGTAGCTCCTTTCTTGCAAACCACAGCAGTTGCAAGCTGTATCAGCATTTCGGCTGCAATAATGATACCAAGGAATACCAGACCGAAATTGAGTACTGTTACCGGCAGTCCCAACGTAACCAGGTGATCTTGTACTCCTGCCGACCGGCATAGCCGTATGCCGTTCTGTGCAATCAAAATGAATACAACTGACATCAGCAGCTTCAAGATACTATCAAGCGCTACTTGTATCAATTTTGGAAAATGTGAAAGGATAAAATCGATACGGATATGCGTTTCATAATGCTGTGCAAGATGGCATCCGAGTATCCCCATATATACAAAAAGCAGACGGGACAATTCTTCAGACCACGAAGCCGGTGCATTTAACACCTTTCGGGAAAAAATTTGCCAAAAAAGGATCATCAAAATAATCAGAAACAGCGCGATAGAGCATATTTCTTCAATTTTTATCAATTTTTTCATACGCTTTGATTAATAAGCCTTATAAGCATTAGTTAGCTGATTCAATCGCTTTTACTGCGGCATCACCGTATTTTTCAATATAAGCATCATACATCGGTTTCATTGCAGTTCTAAACGGAATACGGTCGGGATTTGTTATCGTCATACCGTTCGCTTTAAAAGAGTCGATTAAAGAAGTTTCGTCAGCCATAAACTTTTTAGTTTGCAGCTCAGCAGCTTCTTTTGCTGCGGTTTGCACAGCATTTTTTTGTTTATCACTCAGCTTTTTCCATGTCATTTCGCTCATAACATAATTGTTATCATTTAAAATATGAGCGGTAAGTGCACAATATTTCTGGACTTCATAAAATTTCTGAGCATTAATTGTTGAAAGAGGATTTTCCTGACCGTCAACCGCATTTGTCTTGAGTGCAAGATACACTTCTGCAAAAGCCATCGGTGTGGGAGATGCTCCTGAATATTTTGCAAAGTTGAGGTTTGCTGCAGCATTCGGTACGCGGAGCTTTAACCCTTGCATATCTTCGATACTATTGATGGGGCGGTTACATGTTGTTTGGCGGGTACCGTTATATCCGTCTGCTAAAATACGCCAGCCTTTTTCAATAAGTTTTGCCTGCAAGTCTTTCCCATAGGGGGTTTCCATTGTTTTGAGCAGGTGATCAAAGCTATTAAATGCGAACGGATAGCCGAAAATCTCCATTTCAGGGATCCATAAACCGAAGCGGCCTGTTTCGGCAAATACTACGTCAAGAGCACCTTGAGCGGTTTGTTCCATCATAGAGCGGTCATCACCAAGCTGTCCGCCGGAAAAAATTTGCACGGTAACGCTGCCGTCTGATAATTCATTTGCACGTTTTGCAAACAATTCTGCTGCGGCATATTCATTTGATGCAGTACCTGCTTGAAAGCCCATTTTGAGTGTTACAGGCTGTTCTTTGCCGCTTGCGCTGTTTTCTTTTCCTTGACAGCCGAAGAGAACCGCAAGACCGATAAGCAACACGGGATACATCAATTTTTTCATAAAATCCTCCTCATATATGCATAAGGTACGCATAACTAGATATTTTTTTATTGTAACATAGCAATAGTCTTTTGTCAAACAAAAGGTTACGAAGTCCAAAAACACATTATTCTGCCGCCATATAGGTGAAACTTCGAGTAAACGGCGGATGCTGCCGATTATGAAATGAGGCTATGGCAGTAAATCAAGGCATCCTATTTGGTAATTATATCTTTATTGCCCTGATCGGAACATAAGTGTTTTGCCCCGTATCATTACCAGTTCCATTTTTTCTAGTCCTGAGATACCTTCTGCTGCCGTGTAGATCATATCTTCCATATCTTCAACCGTACCGAAGTACTGGACAGCATATTTTGTTTGTGCTGCAGACTGGTTCATAACGCGGATGGTTTCAACTTCATTTTTAAGCTTTGCACGGAAGCGGCTCATCAGTTTGCTGTCAGCTGTGTTGTTAATAATAACTTCGTAGCGGATCCCTTGTGCATAATCTCTGATGAGCGACTTTTTTGCTTGATCAACTGCGGCTCTCATTGCCTTAAATACGGTGGATTTTATTGCATTTTGAGCTGCAGCTTCGGCGCTGGCACGGTCAAAAGTTTTGGGACTGCTGTATGGAACCGCCCCCAATAGCTCACCGGTGGAAGGATTGTACATTTTAAGATTAACCTCCGCTTTCCCGAAATAACCTCCGCTTTCCCGTCCGCTTTGTGTAATCCCTTCGACTTCAATATAGACATCGGCTCCGAGTTTCTGTGCAATCCACTGTACCACCGAAAGGTCTGCTGTTTCCGGTTCTTGGTTAAAGAGCGTTGCGCTGTCGGCTTGCAGGGCTTCAACTGCGGCATAATCAACCGCACGGTAGCCGTTATCTAATAAATACTTATTCGCCATACTGATTGCCGATTTGGAAAATGCGTTTCCTGCCTTTGCCTGCTTACTGGGAACAACCATATAAAGCATACTGTCAGTATACTGCTCGATGAAGCTCACGCTATTACCTTTACCTGCGCTGATGAGTTTTGCTTCTTGTACTTCCGGACTGGTTTGCATATTGCCGTCGCTTGCGGTTGTTGCTTTTCCGTAGATACCAAGTGAGCCGAGTGTCTGCCGTACTTTTTGTATCTTCACAGGTATGCTGATTTCACAGTATGCCCCTCTCATGCCTTCATCCCGCCGTAAGATAAGCATATAATCATTTTCAAGATAACTGAGAGGATTTGAATCGGCATAAAAGACTGAGTACAGCTGAGAACGGTATTGCAGTTCTTCCGTATCGCCGATAAGATCAATAATAGCAAGTTTTAGGGCATTTGCCTTTGCCTGTTTTAGTGCTGCTAAAAATGAAGCGCCGTCTGCCGATCCGGTATAATAGGGATCATTCCCGTGATAATGCTGAACTGCAGGGGCTACTGCACATGAAGCAAACAGCACTATTGTCAGGGCTGCATAAAGTCCGTATTTTTTCATTTTCCCTCCTTTAAAACCGCCCGGTCATGCCGAGGAAACAGTAAAATTGTAGATGGGAATGTAACATATTCCACTCATAGTCATGTATGCGGGCTGCATCGTGTGTTGATAAAAATCCGCTGTCTTGCAGCCGCTGTGCAATTGTTCGAACGGTGGTAAGTGCATACCGGTATCCTAAACCGGCACCGGCACCGAATGTCCAGCCTTGGCTGATAAAGTAGTCGGCTGTCAGCAGTGCCCGCCCTTCAATTTGGGAGGCTGTGGTAGAAAAATTACTTCTATATCGATTTTTTCCCGAAGGTTGCGCAGATACACTGATTCCTGTGTAACAAAACTGTAGCTCAGGGGTGATTTTAAACCGTGCTGTGTAGAAGTTATAGAGACCAAAGCCTAAGTACATTGTTCCGAATGGGGAAAGGCTGATCGGTTTGTGCGTATGGGCTTCTGACGAATTGAGCGGCTGCTGAATGGCATATTCATACCCTAGAGATATTCCTGTATGGAAGTTGTTTTGATAGGTCATCTTAATTCCGATGGTTGGCTGAACCCGCAGATAATCATTTGCCGGATTTTGCTGTATACCCGTGATAGGAACCGTGATGCCGCCATATCCCTGTACCGTAATATGAGATGATGGTGATTCTTTAACAGCATCTCCTTCCACAATCGGCTGGTCTGTATAGATTACCTTGGCTGTAGAGAATGTATCATGTACTTGGGAGATAATACAAAGACCGGTAGTAACGGCAGAAGGGCGTCCGCCGATAAAAACGGTTTTTTGTAGGAAGTATTCATCACCAATGCGGATTCCCATATCCCGTCCCAATTCTATTGTTACTGTATTGGTACGGCGGTCAAAATCAATGACACCGGTTGTAAGTGCAAAAGCCGATTCAAATTTGATGGTATTATAAATTGAAGCGGCTATATCATCTATTGCGCTGTCAATTGCATCGGAGCGTTGTGTTAAAATGCTTTTCGCAGAAAAAGGAAGTGTTCTCTGACTCTTTTCGCCTGAAGCATCGATAATAGACAGCGAACCTTCTATACTGATTTTCCAATAAGGCTTGACGGCTCTTGTTCCGTCCTGCGTTTTTACTTCTTCGTAGAGAAGTGTTTCATCATAAGCATTTACTTGCGGTACGAAAACCAAAAAGGCTGTTGTCAGCTGTTCCCAATCTGATCTAGTAAAGGCTTCTTCGCCCGACAAGACTGTTTCTGGTAAATTTGACATATCAGACTTTGATTCTTGTATTTTTTGAATAAAGGCTGCAGTATCTACGGCTTTAAGGCGGTATTGCATTCCGATAACATTGAATCGCTTAAAAGATGTGATAATAGCGGTAATCCGCTGATCGAGCACTGCCGCTACATCATCCGGCATTTCACTTTGACTGGAAAGTCTAAATACTGCAATATCTTTTTTGGCGCTGACTGTTTGTGCCGACAGGACAGCGCTGCCGGTAAGCAGCAGATATAATAAAATACATCCATATTTTTTTATCGTTTTAATAAAAGACATGCAGCTATCTTATCATAATCAATAATTGTACGGCAAGCAGTTTTTTGTCCTGCTTGTTTAAAGATTTCGAGATTTTTCCTCTTGTAAAAACTCCTTCTTATGGTATACTGCTTAGATAGTAAAGAGCTGTTTTTTATGGATGGTATGGTCTCATACCGGAGGTAACATCGTACAAGCGGGGAATGAGCTGCACAAAGGAGGTTTTGGAAGAACCCGTGCCGCCGATAATCCCCACCGTTTCTCCAGACCGGATAACAAGGTTCGCACTGTCGATTACTTTTTTATCGGCATCCGCAGTATACATAAAATCAGCATTGGTAAAGCATATCTCTCCGTTTTTTACCTCCATCACAGGATGCTCAGGATTGGTGATGTCCGGCTGCTCATTCAAAATTTCTGCAATGCGGTCTGCGGAAGAACGGGAAATGGTGATCATCACAAAGACCATCGAAAACATCATCAAGCTCATCATAATTTGAGAGGCATACGAAAACAGCGCCATCAGCGATCCGGTGGTAAGCCCCTGTGCAGCATTGTTCCCGCTCGCAACAATCTCCTTTGCACCGAACCATGAAATCAAAATCATACAGGTATAAATACACAGCTGCGCCATCGGCATCATCAGCGTAATGTACCGCTCCCCTTTTGAAAAGCCCTTGTAAATCGATTCGGAAATGTTTTCAAACTTGGTAATTTCGTACTGCTGCCGGTTAAAGGATTTTACCGCCCGGACACTGCGTATGTTTTCCTGCACCACATTGTTGAGTTTATCGTAGGTTTTAAAAACAGTTCTGAATATCGGATATACCCGCCGGATAATCAGAAAGATACCGAGTCCAAGCAGCGGAATCATACCGAGAAAGATGAGGGAAATTTCAGTACTGATTCTAAACGATGCGATCATCGCAAAGAGCATTATGCCGGGTGCGCGCACAGCAAGTTTTACCAGCATCTGATAGGAGTTAAGCACGTTTATTACGTCGGTGGTAAGCCGCGTTATAATGGAAGAAGGTGAAAATTTGTCGATGTTGGAAAAAGAAAAAGTCTGCACGTTGCCGTACATATCCTGTCGCAGATTTGCCGCAAAACCCGCCGACGCCTTTGCTGCGGTAACCGACGAAAACACACCCGTCAATAATTGAATAAGCGCAAAGACCAAAAGCGCCGCCCCGTACTTGAACACCGTTTGCATTGCACCGGCTTCAATTCCAAAATCAATGAGATACGCCATACAGGAGGGGATGATAATTTCAAACACCACCTCCGTAATTGTCAGCAGCACTGCGATCACAGATGTCCGTTTATATTCCCGCAGGCTTTTTGATAAAGTCTTCAGCATGATGACTTATCGTAGCACAGTCTAAACAAAATGAATATATGGCGGGTATGCCGGATCGAAGTTGCTGCTTATGGAGAAGCGGCAGCTTTTTTACTTTTACGATATCCGAGAAGTCAAGAAATATCTTTGTTCAACGGATTTCTGCTTTCATATCGTGTGAGCTACTGTTTTTTTGACACTATTTATAATGCGGAATTTCTGGGAAGGAGAGTGAATCCATCTTGCCTCTGTACAGTATAATCGAGTATAGTAAAACATTATGGAAAAACGCTGTGCTTTTAGTACACCCATATAGTGCAGTATGCTTGAACACTGAAATTTTTAGTGGTATCTCTATTTTGAAAGATTATGTTGACAAAAGATTTTGATTTTGAACTTCCCAAAGAACTAATAGCGCAGCACCCTTCTGCAGAGCGCGGGAATGACCGGCTTTTAGTGCTGAATAGAGCAACCGGCGCTTTAACCGATGCCCTTTTTTCCGATCTTCCCGGTTTTTTACCTTCGGATTGTTTGATGGTTTTTAATAACACAAAGGTACGCCATGCTCGCGTGTATGCCCATGCCGGTGGTGCGGAGATTGAATTTTTGCTGATCGAGCCGCTGGATGAAGGTTTTGTGTGGAAAACATTGGTTAAGCGCGCAAAACGGCAGCGGGAAGGGAAGGAATACACCTTCCCCGACGGCACCTGTGCCGTGCTTATCCCACCCCCTTCCCTTGATGCAGCGGATGCTGATTGCAAGTATCTGCGTTTCAACCGCTGCATTGATGACCGTTGGCTGGAAGCCAACGGTCATATCCCGCTGCCGCCGTATATCAAACGCGGCGACACGGATGAAGATGCTGCACGGTATCAGACGGTATACGCGAAGAATACAGGCTCGGTAGCAGCTCCTACAGCCGGGCTTCATTTTACTGATGAAATACTGCAGAAGCTGGATGCGCAGCATATTCCCCGCACAGCGGTAACGCTTCATGTAGGACTCGGTACATTCCTCCCGGTGCGGACTGATGTAGTGGAAGATCACTCTATGCATACCGAAAAGTTCTTTATTTCAGATGAAACTGCACATACAGTAGATGCTGCGCACAGAAACGGTAAAACGGTTTTGGCTGTCGGCACAACATCAGTCCGGACATTGGAATCAGCCTGGGATGCAGAAACACAGCATCTACGGCGGGGGGCTCAGTCTACTAATATTTTTATCTATCCGGGTTTTACATTCGGACCCACAGGGGCGCTGCTTACTAACTTTCATACGCCGCAGTCAAGTCTTGTAATGTTGGTATCCGCATTTGCCGGACGGGAAAATATTTTTGCCGCCTATCACCATGCAATAGAAAAGAAATACCGCTTTTTTTCGTATGGAGATGCAATGCTCATTCTCTAAGGGCGGCTGCTGAGGCATTTTGTAACAATTTGTACCTGACTTTTTTGCAGATACTCATTTGACTTTTTCATATCTTTTTTCGATAGGAAAGTAAATAATCAAAAAAAGAAACAATAGAAAGAACAGCAGCCAGTCCGTATAAAATCTTGTTTACCACTGTAAGCATACCGATACGAGCCGGAGTTACCAGTGAAAAAGCAGCAAGCAGTTCAATCAATAGGGTGAAGCCTTCTGCAAAAATATAGCATACCGTTTTGAGTTTGCCTCCTTTTTTTGCTGCGATGGTAATTCCATTACCCCGTGCCAGCATCCTAAGAAATAAAATACTTAATTCACGGTAAAGAATGATGATAAAAATAGGGATTGGCACAAAACCGGTAAGCATAAAAGCAAGAAGCACCGTCAAATTTGCTACAACATCGGCAAAAGGATCAAACAATTTACCAAAATCACTCACTTGTTTGAGTTTACGTGCAAAGAAACCATCTAAAAAGTCTGTAAACTCCATGTAAATAAAAAGCGGTATAATAATAAGTAACATGAGCTGTTCCGAGATACCGGCGAAACGGGGAAGATAATAAAGAAATAAAAAAAGCGGAGCTGCCGCAATCCTCGATGCAGTAAAAAAATTCGCAATGTTCATGTTATAAAGTATCTATCATCGCTGCTTTTTTGTCAAATGCCTGATACAGTATCTGTAGGTATTATCGGTAAGCGCAAAAGATGATCAGGGTGATTCTGTTTCTGCCGGAGAAAGCCCGATTATTTGTGTAATAATGCCTTGTGATAGCTCTCAGTGTAGGTATAGATGGTGAAAAAAACAATACCGACAAGGATAATCTCCCCATCGGTATTGTGGTGTTATCGTTTTGCTCACCGGGAACAGTGCCGACAAAGCCGATAAGTGGTAGTAATTATTTTACTTTGAAGGTTTCGGCACTGCGACTACAGCATCCTTAATTTGCTTTTCAGTATAATCAGAGGACTTTTGCAATTTCATGGAACCGGAAACCTTGTCTAGAGTTCCGGTGAGTGTCATGGTATTACCATTCATGGTATAGTCGAAGGATATCCCATCTATCGTTACTTTTTTTGCTTCGATGGTGTAGGTTCCTCCATTTATAGCGGACAACTTTTCGCCCATTTTAGTAGCGCTGTAGGCATTTCCGTCGCTATGGAAACAATAATACGTGGGATATTGAATCTCCACTGACTTACCTGCAGCAGTTATTTCTACTACCTTCCACACAGTTCCTTTTTCCGGCTTTGCTCCGCATCCAGTTACCATCATGACTGCACCGAGCAGTACTGCACACAGCGCCATTAATGAAACAATTTTTTTCATTTGTTTCCTCCTCATAAAGATGTTACCGTAACATTCAGCCCTTTCGGATTCAGGACTACAAAACTTGCGCCTGAGTCCAGACCATCGAGCATCTCTCAAGCTGTAGTTTAGCAGACGACGGAGATATTCAGCAGGCTTACTTACACGGTAAATTCTCTTCCATAATACCCCCCCCCCCCTTTAAAAAGTCAAGAGGGAAAATGTGCTGTGCCAGGGATTCTGCATTAAATTATAAAGGCATATTATATAATAACTTATATAACTTGTATTTTTTTATGATATTTTGCAGCAAGTTATAATCATACAATGATTTAGGCGGCTGTAATGCGGAATCCTTGTGTGTTTTATGAAACGTGTTCTGGAAATACTAACTTGCATCGTCTACTTTCGGTGCTTTACGATGGCTGCAAGAATTTTCAGAATTTCCTGACAATCAGCATACATACCGGCAAAGTCTGATTTTTGCAGATATCCGCTTTCGTACAATAATTCAAGCCAATATTCCGTTTCGTTCGCATCTTTGAAAGCAATCAATAGCTTTGCGTAAAAATCAGCCTTTGTTTGTCCGCTCACAGCTTCCTTTACCTTTGAACCGATACTTGTACCGCTGCGTAGTAATTGCTGCGATAAAATAAATTCATGTTTACTGCATAAGATTTTATGTGCGTTGATAATAGTCAGCGCAAAAGATTTTGATTTGTCTACAATGACATTCATAGCGGCTCCTTCATAAACGTATATACCTCTTATATATCGCCGATGACTTTTTGGCTAAGAAAATCAAAAAAATTGGTGAATTTTTACAAAAACTAGACATTTTTAAATAGACAGGTTACATTAAACCGGTTTGGTAGCACAGTGAGGAACTCTAAAAACTTCCGTTTTTAGAAGATGCCCAGTTATCGAAGGTATAACTTCGGCTGCTAAATAGAGCAGCCTCGTTAACCGATGAGTTTGCCTTGCGGCAAACGTCACGTATTGACGTATGCGCGTTCCGCGCACGAATGCAACAGTCTCCAAAATTGATATTTTGTTCGACTGTTGCATTTTAAGGAACATATCTATTGCTCTATTGATTCGTGCGGAGCGTTAATACTCAAAGTCGCGTCGGGGGTGTTAATTAGACATGCTATACATTTTAAGAAAGGATACGTTATATGGAAACGGAAGAACAGAAAGCACGGATTTTGAATGACAATGTATGGAAGATATTGATTGATTTTTCTTGGCCTGCAGTACTGGCGATGTTTTTGTTGGGCGCAAACAATGTACTTGACGGAACATTTGTCGGGCATTTTGCAGAGCAAGGGGCGCTTGCCGGTATTTCTATTGCACTGCCGGCAGTTATTCTTTTGGTTGGATTTGGCTTGCTGATCGGTACCGGTGCAGGCTCCTTGCTGAGTATCTCTATCGGTGCAGATGATACGGGGATGCGGTACAAACTTTTGGGAACGGTGAACTCCTTGGTGCTTCTTTCTTCTGTTCTCGTAATGGGCTTGGGAATTCCATTTTCACGGATGCTGCTTTTTGCGATGGGCGGCAGAGGAGAGCCTCTTGCGCTCGGCGATGTGTATTACCGGACACTGCTTTGGGGTGCTCCGCTGTGGATATATTCTATTGCGCTCAATTCGCTTATCCGAGCGGAGGGAAAAATGAAAACTTCCGCCGTTATTATGGCGATCGGACTTGCGGCAAACGGTATTTCAAACTATGTACTGATGGTTGTGCTGGGACAGGGTATACGAGGTGCTGCAATCGGTACGAATATCGGTATGGCAGTGCAGGCGCTTATCGGTGCATTGTATATCACGAAATCGGCATTGGTAAAAAAAGGAACTTCTCAAGCCGCATCGGGGAATACCGTTTCGGTTCTGCGGCAGGTATGTGCAATCACATTGGATAAGACGGTTACTGCAAAAATTATTCCGATGGGCTTATCGGCATTTATCATGCAGATTATGATGGTGCTGCAGAGTATGCTGGTACTTAATGTTATCAGTTGGTATGGGAATGCTCACGATATTGCATTTTATGGAGTCGTTGTCCGTCTGTTCAGCTTTGTGGTACAACCGCTTGCCGGCTTTATGATTGCGATGCCGCCGATTATCGGAATTACCTTTGGAGCAGCGCTGCCGGAACGGGTTATTTCTGCTTTTAAGTGTTTTTTAACGGCAGCATTGATTCTTGTGCTTCCTTTTTGGATTTTTATGCTCGCCGTACCTCAGACCGCGGCGGGGCTTATGATGAACAGCGCAGAGGTTAGTACGGAAGGCATAGTGCAATTTCGGTTGTATATGGCGCTGCTGCCGGTAATGCCGCTCAGTTTTTTAACACTGGGCTTTTTCCCGGCAATCAATAAAGGAAGTATCAGTTCGGTTCTTGCTATCATGCAGCAAATAGTACTCTATGTACCTGCTATGTTATTGTTGCCGCTTCTTGCCGGTGTTCGCGGGGTGTATTACGGAACACTGCTCATTGAACTGGTAACCGCAATCCCGATGCTTATGTTACTGAAGCGGGAATTTAGGTTGTTAAGATCGGGAAGTACCCGCTGGCGAAAAATGTGAAAATAGCCTGTTGAACAGCAAACTCGCTACTGCTTGGAATCACGGATATCCGTGTCCGTTTCGAAAATGCTAGGAGCCTAGCCGAAATAGAGTGCAGGCGTACTTGTTGTACGTCGAGCATTTATTTCAGCGTAGCGGCAACGCAGATGTGTCGCATTTCAAGGTAACCTGTTCAGAAAGGTCAGTTTCCGAACAGGTTTATTCGTGCGGAGACCTGCTATAAAAAGTCAATAAGTTAAAGCAGAGAATGTATAGGCTGGTCAGCCAATTTGAGGAGGATAAACCTGCT
>NZ_JBQNBW010000063.1:0-15510 GCF_052169735.1 Treponema sp. | reverse complement strand
TTCAAAAGATCGTGCAGGTAACCGGCTTGACCGTCCAGGAAGTAGAAACACTGAATTAATACTGATAAAAAGTTTCTAGCTTTTTATAATGCGGAATCCCTGATAAACATACCCCCTGGTACTCTGATTCGAAGGATGGAATTATTGTCAAATTCATTGATAAATATAACAATACCTGTTTGGGGCATAATAAATTCCGATTGGGGTAGAGCGCTCTATACTTTTTCGTAGAATACTAGTCGGTGTTGGTTATCATCGCTATTTTTTGCGATGTGTTGGCGCCGAATAATCCTGACAAAATCGATATGAGTGTACGGTTTGCCGAGCGGTCTTTTGCGATGCCGTTGGGAGCGGATGCGTACGGACGGTGCATATTTTCAAGACTGCTGTACGGCACGCGCTATTCCATGGGACTTGCCGCCGATATTCCTGCCTATCTTTTGGAAAAGTATCCGCATGAATTGTCGGGCAGTCAGCAAAAAAGGATATGCATTATCCGTGTGCTATCTATCAGACCGAAGCTCGCCGTGCTGGATGAAGCCGTCGCGGAGTCGCCGTATCAATACGATAAAGCGCGTGCGGTGTCTCTGCTTGAGCACGCCGGTTGGACGGAACTGAATGGCAAGGGAATACGGATGCGCAACGGAACGCCATTACAGTTGCGGGCGATTTATCAGAGTGCAAAGCCTATCGACGAGCAAATACTGACGGCGGTGAACATACCGATTGCTTACGCGAGGGAAATGGCGGTATACAATTCGGAAAAAGTGAAGGATATTGCGTTTGCCGACAATCCGTACAGCCTCGATATGACGCGGGTAATAGTGTTTTCCCACAGATAATAATACACCCCGATATTCCAAAGGCCGTGGACTGCGGCTACCAGTGCGATGCTTACCGCCGGATGAAACATCTGTTTGAGCTTGAGATAGGCAACGCGGAATACGATTCCGGCTCCTGCGGCGAAAAGCATGGAAGAAAATCCGAGGTAACGGTGCGCCAGTGTGAAGAGTAGGAGAGCGGGAAATTCGGTGAGACACAATTCGAAAAACGCCCCTGTGTTATTCTCGCAACATATACACGGAAAAGACGACTGCGGCAGATCGACGGTGTTTTCCGAGCAGCTTGCCGCTGCGGGCAGATTTTTTTGCAGCCGCGGTTCGATATAACTGGCATAGATGCGGTTCAGCCGATTTGGAGTATAGAGCCGGTATAGCGCTTCTTCATACGCGGCTGCATACACCGTATAAAAGCAGAATACACACTGTGCATACAATCCCTCCGGCTTTGGCGGGAGGGTAAACGGCACCGTTGAAAACAGCGGAGGCGCCAGTAAAAAAGCAAACACCAGTGCGCATTCAATAAAAAGCAGATTCTCTTTTTGTGTCATGTCATTCCGTTTCATTGCATCTCCGTTCTGTCTGTCAATTCCGGTATATCGGCATATAAGCGGCAATGCGCATCGGATTCTTTAGGGCATCTTCTAAAAACTCAGGTATAGTTTTTAGAAGATGCCTTTAAACAAATACAGTGCCGGAGATGGATGCAGATTGGTAAAAGGCGGTATATTCCTATAAATCATCCTTTAATGCCGAAGATTTTGCATAAGCGGTAGACTTTGCTTCAAAGAAATCCGTTTTGATGAGGTTTGCATTGCTGTACTGACTCACCCAGCTCATAGAAGCAGGTTCTTCACGGTGTCCTTCGTACAAGGGTTCAAAGCCGAGGTTTTCGCAGCGGAGGTTGCCGAGGTACTGAATATAGTCGGTAACCATGCCGCGGGTTAGACCGGGAATGTCGTCCCCGATAACGTAATGCCCCCATGCAATTTCCTGTTCACAGCCTTCGCGGATCATACTGCGGAACAGCTCGTTGTTTTCCGGTGTGAACAGCTGCGGCTCTTCCTTTTGCAGCTCATGGATAATCGAGCGGAACAGCCACAGGTGTGTGTTTTCGTCGCGGTTGATGTAGCGGATTTCCTGCACGGAGCCGGGCATCTTGTTATTCCGCCCAAGATTATAGAAAAACATAAAACCGGAATAAAAATACACCCCTTCCAAAATATAATTGGCGATGGCTACCTTGAGCAAGGCAAGGGCGCTCTTATCATCCTGAAAATCATTATACAAGTCACCGATAAATTTGTTCCGTTTGAGCAAATGCTCATCATCCTTCCATTGATAGAGAATTGCCGTCCGCTCGTCGGGGGAACAGATGGTGTCGAGCATGTAGCTATAGCTCTGCGAATGCACCGCCTCTTGAAATGCCTGGATGGTAAGGCAAAGATTCACCTCGTTCGCAGTGATGTATTGTCCGACGTTCGGTAAATTGGCAGTCTGAATACTATCTAAAAAAATGAGGAAGGACAAAATTTTATCGTATGCTGTTTTTTCCGCAGGGCTGAGCTTGCGGTAATCCTGCACATCGGTATTCATATTGATTTCTTCCGGTATCCAGAAATTATTCATCGCCTGCCGGTACCACTCACTCGCCCACGTATACTTCATATTGTTAAAGTCGTTGAGGTTGGTGGTGTTGCCGCCGATCATCTTCCGTAAATGAACTTCGATATCGCCTGTTTCATTAAAAAGCTTTTTGCGGGAAAGTACGGTTTTATTATTTATCATAAAAATACTCCTTATACAAAAACTTCTTCGTGCGGAGGGATTAATGCTCCGCCACTTTTTGAGCCGTAACCAAAGAGAATAGCACATTTTTTGAAAATAAGCTATCGGAATATGCAGCAAACTGGACAAAGAAGGGGGATGCCATCTCTCTTCCTTGACCAAATATCAAAATTCCGATCAACGTATGTCTATCAATTCAATCGCCACTCTATTCAATCGATCAATCAATTGTTTTGGATTTGAAAACAGTTCATATCCTTCTTTTGTCAATGTACAATCAAGCCATGCCGGAAATGTGTTTGTGAGTATAACTTTATCCGTATCGCTATAAACATATATCCGTATCGGTTCATCTCTAAAAGCCCAAATGGTATAGCGGTACAGCAGCTGCTTCCCTTCGTGCACACTTCTTTCCGGTAAAATGCTTCCCGAAAATTGATGGTCATTTGCATCACCGGCATAGACATCCATGACTTTGCCGAATACGTGCAAGATTGACGGGACACGCGCCTCAGATACCAAAAAACCTTCCGCATCATAGACAAAAATATTTTTATCGCTATCTTGATACCGGGCAAGTGCTTTTTTTAACGAAGCAGGTTTGGTCAATATCTTGTATGCTTCTTCGAACAGCTTCCATGCAAACACCTCCGGCATATCATCGCCTTTCGGGGCATTGGGTACGTATGCGATGTGACTGTCGGCGTAGATAAGAAGGCGTATGTCGGCAGATGAATTGTTAGGTATGTCATAGCGATACGCTATCTGAGCGTTTTTAGGTTCCTGTGTAAACGCGGCATCATCGGCGGCAACTGCTGCACTCTCCGTCAATAAATAATCGAAGGATTCAATATCTGCGCGCTCTGTGAGTTCACATACCAGCTTATCTTTTGCATCGTACACTCTAATAGCCGGTCTATCTGTTGTTTTACTGTGATCAGCCGCAAAAACAAGTACAGCGCACAGCAAAAAAGCTGTGTAAAAATATATGCGTTTCGCCATGGTGAACCTCTTATTTGCTCATATTATTAATTCGCGCATATCGCGTTGAGGTGTTGCTTCCTAACCACTATAAAAACCGCCCTTGAAATTGTTTTTCAAAGCCGATTGAGGTGGGTGAGCCATGTCCTGAATAGACTTTTGTCTCTGCCGGTAACGAGGCAAAGAGCCGTCTAAGTGATTGGTATATTTGCTCTTCATTGCCGCCGAGCAAGTCTGTTCTGCCGCGGGAACCGTAAAAGAGGGTATCTCCGCTGAAAAGAATCCCCGCTTCTTTGTTCCAAAGGCAGACGGAGCCTTGAGTATGACCGGGAGTATGCAATAGGGTAAAACCGTTTACACTGTCTCCTTCGTTATAATAATTGGTAGCATCAGGAAGCGGCATTTGATCCAATGGTTCCAGTATTTTTTGCACACGGAGAGGTCCAAAGCATTGCTCATGCGTTTTCTTTGCATCTCTGCCAAGATAGGCTGCGTCAGCTCTGTGAATCCATAAACGGTGATCTGGATAGTGTTTTACCAGTTCAGGCAGTCCGCCAACATGATCAAAATGACCGTGTGTCAGCATGATTTCAAGATGCTGCGGGTTACGTTGCTGAAGATACGCTTCTAACTCACTGCTGAATCCCCCCGGATCAATGACGGCAACATCGGTTTCGTTGAGCGGAAACACCCATGTATTGACCATTAAATAGCCCGTTTCAAATTTTTCTATCGCATATTCCATAAGCGTATCCTTTTATGAGCGTTGTGTACACGGTACAGAGAGTAGTAAACCTGTTCGGCAACGCAGTTATCGAACAGGTCTAGTATGTATTACAGGGATGTATATTGAAAATCCCATGTAAGTTTTTAATGATGTATATGATGAAACATTAGGGCATCTCTGAAAACGCAGGTATAACTTTTAGAGGTTCCCTATTACTCTAAGCTCGAATGCTGTTGAAAAATCTTCATAGATTTTAATACAAAAAAACCGATTTTCAGCTCTTAGCGGCATAAGAAACCGGTAAGGGCATTCAATCGGTCTTTTGATGAAGATGATCAATTAGTATGACTTAGAGTCATAGGATTTTCGGTTCTTTTTCATCAGTTTGCGCTGAAGCGCTTTTTTCTTCCTATTCAAGATAGTAGAAGGCTTTTCGTAATACTCGCGCTTTTTCCATTCGCGGATAATGCCTTCTTTTTCAACCTGACGTTTAAAGCGCTTAATAGCTTTTTCGAGGTTTTCGGAATCATCAATAACGATACTTGCCACTTACAAAATCACCTCCAATGGATGTATGTCCTTAGTATCTTACCGGTGCAAAACGCCATGATATTAACCATCACGCCCAGTCTCTTCACGATAGCTGTTTTACCGGCTTATGTCAAGCAGATGTGTCATCAAAAACGCTTCCGAATCCATGCTTTCGTCCATAAAAACGCTAGCAATTTTTCATTAAATTTGCTATGCTCAAAAATCGAGTAGAAATTTTGAGGGGATGCGCCGATGAGTATAGGAATGATCATTAATCTGATGCGGAATGGGATTTTTCACGTATTTATTTTAGCAGCGCCGATTTTGCTGGCAGCCCTCATTGTCGGGTTAATTATTGCTATTTTTCAAGCAACAACCTCTATTCAAGAGCAAACACTCACTTTTGTACCGAAGATTTTAACTATTTTGGGTATGCTTGCCCTGTTAGGAGGTTGGATGTCGGGGGTGCTGCGGGATTATACCATCCGTTTGTTCGAGATTATTCCGCAACTGGTACAAGGCTAGGCTGAGGTAAGGCTGTATTCATCATGGATCCTAATCCTTTCTCATTTTTATTGGCAAAGGCTCCTCTTTTCTTTTTAGTGTGCGTGCGGATATTTGCGATAATTTCTACCACGCCGCTTTTATCAACACGGGCTGTGCCGCGTATTGCAAAAATTTCCTTAGCTGGGCTGGTTGGCTTTTTGGTGCTGCCGGTAGCCTACGGCTCTCCCTTGGATGTGCAGGGGTTTAACCTACAATATGCCCTGCTTGCGGTCGGGGAGGGGCTGCTCGGTGTGCTGACCGGTTTTTTTATCAGCATGATCTTTGCAACGTTTAGTACGGCAGGGCAGTTTTTTTCGTATCAGATGGGCTTCGGCGCTTCTGAAGTATATGATGCCCTTGCGCAGATAGAAAATCCGCTGATGGGGCAATTCCTCAATTTTATTGCGGTACTGATTTTTTTGCAGATTAAGGGTTTTCAAACCCTGTTTCTCGGCGGGGTGCTCCGCAGTTTTCAGTCAATCAACTGTTTCATGTTTATTCAAAAACAAGAAGTGCTCACTTCATTCTTTTTAACGGGGCTGAGCGGTCTTTTTTTGAACGCGATGATGATTGCAATGCCGGTGATGGGTACGCTCTTTCTAGTGCATGTTTCGATGGGGTTGCTGTCAAAGGCAGCGCCGCAGATGAACTTACTTTCAGAAGGTTTCCCTATCACTATTTTACTGACTTTCTTCCTTTTAACGGTGTCGCTGCCGTTTATGGCAAACTTCTTTATCAGGATTATGGAAAACGGATTTGCTGCTTTTGAAAGCCTGCTCATCCGCGCAGGAGGGAGCATCTAATGCAGGATTTTTTTATCGACCTCCAGTGGTTTGCGGCTGAAGATGAAGGACGGACGGAAGACCCAACCGACTATAAAATACGCAAGGCGCGGGAAGAAGGACGGGTTGCAAAAAGCCAAGATATAAATGCGGCTCTTGTGCTGCTGTTTCCTGCCGGGGCTTTGATTTTCCTCTCTTCTTTCTTTTTGGAAGATTGTATGGAAATCCTCCGGTTTTTCTTTTTGCGGAGCACACAGGCGGATATACGGAGCGGTATTTGGTTCGGTATCTTTGTGCAGTATTTTCTCAAACTGGCGCTGCCGCTTGCGCTGATCGCATTGCTTGCCGGGGTTATCGCAAATATCATTCAAAACAATGGATTTTTATTTTCCACTAAACCGATTCAGCCTCAGTTTAACCGTATTGTCCCGGATTTTATGCGTTTTTTTAAGCGGGCGCTCTTTTCCGCAGAAGGTTTGTTTAATTTTGCAAAGTCGCTCGGAAAGGTTACAGTGCTTGTGTTTGCCGCCTTTATTATGATTAGGGCGAATATCCCTCATTTTATTGAGCTGTTGTCGGTTAGTTTTCCTCAGGCTATTTTTTTTATTGCCGGACTTGCGGCAAAATTGCTTGCAACGGCTGCTCTGCTGCTGCTGATCCTTGCGATTCCCGACTATTTCTTCCAGCGGAAGCAGTTTATCGATTCTTTAAAGATGACCAAGCAGGAAATAAAGGATGAATACAAAGAATTGGAAGGTGATCCGCAGGTTAAAGGACGGATTAGGCAGCAAATACAGGCAATTCTTTCGCAGAATGCTATTAGGAACGTCCCTAAGGCTGATGTGATCATCACCAACCCTACTCACTTTGCTATTGCAATGCAGTGGGATCGTAAAACAATGGCTGCTCCGATGGTCTTGGCAAAGGGTGCTGATGCGATGGCGCAAAAGATAAAAGCAATAGCCCGCGAGCATAATATCCCGCTTATAGAAAATAAGCCCCTTGCCCGTGCGCTCTATGCGAAAGTCCAAATCGGTGATATAATCCCTGAGGAATATTATCAGGCGCTTGCGGTAGTATTTAGGGAAGTGTATACGCTTAACAACAAAATTGAGGAACTTTATAGAAGATAATTATGGCAGGAAAAAAATATAATATTGATATGGCTGTTGCCTTCACCGTTATTTTGATGGTGTTGCTCTTTATTATCCCTCTCCCCACGTTTTTGCTCGACTTCTTTATGGCGTTGAACCTTACCTTTAGCCTCATTGTGCTGCTGATTGTATTGTTTACCGTGCGGGCTACCGATTTTTCGGTTTTTCCGTCGTTATTGCTGCTGAGTACTATTTTCGGGCTGGTGCTGAACGTGTCTTCTACACGGCTCATCCTTTCAAAAGGTGAAAAGTTCGATGGCGCGATGATACGGGCATTCAGTTCTTTTGTGGTTGGGGCAACGGGGAGTCAAGGTCTCGTTATCGGTTTTGTTATTTTTATCATTCTCATTGCAGTACAGGCGTTTGTTATCACGAAGGGTGCGAAGCGGGTTGCCGAGGTTTCTGCCCGATTTAAGCTGGACTCCCATCCGACAAAAAGTATGTCGATTGATGCGGAATACAATGCCGGAATTATTACGGATGAGGAGGCGCGGCAGCGTAAAGAGCAGCTTCAACGCGAAGATGACTTCTACGGGGCGATGGATGGAGCAAATCAGTTTGTTTCCGGGAACGTAAAGGTCGGTATTTTTATTACGGTGGTGAACGTAATTGCAGGTTTGATTATCGGAATGGTGTTTAGACGGGAGGCGTTTGACAGCGCTTTGCGTACCTACACTACGTTGACGATCGGAGACGGGCTGCTTGCACAGCTGCCGTCGCTTTTTTTGTCGGTTGCAACCGGTCTGCTCGTTACCCGTATGATTGATGAAGGTTCGTTCGGGCAAGATATAAAAAAGCAGTTTTCCCAAATCGGCTGGATTTATTTTGTCGGAGCCGGTACCATCGCTATTATGGCTATCCTGCCCGGCTTCCCGCACGCAGTGCTTTTTGTGATTGCCGGTATGCTGACGGTGATGGGCTGGGCAATTATCAAGACTGAACGGGCAGGCAAGATTGTAAAAGAAAAGCAAACAACGCAAAAACAACCCGGTCAGCAGCAGCGTCCGGGCGGCAGCGGGGAACCGGCAGCGGGCGAAGTTGCTCCGATTGTACCGCTTGATCCTCTTTCGCTGGAGCTTGGCTATGCACTGATCCGCCTGGTGGATAAAGACCGCGGAGCTGAACTGCTTGAGCGTATTACCCGTATTCGGCGGGAAACAGCGCTTGACCTCGGTTTGGTTGCTCCGCGCATCCGCATTATAGATAACATGCGGCTTGAGCCGAGCGAATATTGTTTTAAAATTAAAGGTGTTGAGGTCGCGCGAGGGAAAATCCGTATGGGCTGGTACCTCGGCATTAACCCCGGCGGTGTTTCCGAAGAGATTCCGGGAGAGCGTACCGTTGATCCTACATTCGGACTTCCGGCTGTCTGGATATCGGAAGAGAATCGTGACCGGGCAGAGCGCGCCGGTTACACGGTGGTAGACCCGCCTGCTATTATTGCAACGCACCTCACCGAGATTATTAAAAAGCATGCTGCCGAAATTCTGGGACGGCAAGAGGTGCAGAGTATTATGGAAGCGCTGCGTAAGGACTATCCGGCTGTCATCGACGAAGCTTCAAAGGTGTGCAGTCTCGGCGAGGTGCAGAAGGTACTGCAAGGTTTGCTGCGTGAACAAGTTTCAATCCGTAATACAATCGTTATTTTGGAAACGCTTACGGATTTCCGCCCCATTACTTCTGAAATCTCTGTATTGGTTGAAAAAGTGAGGCAGGCGCTTGGACGGCAGATCTGTTTGCAGTATGCGGACGAAAATAAAACGCTGCATGTGCTAACTGTTGAACCTTCGCTTGCACAGAAGATTCTTGAGAGCCAGATGAATACTATCAACGGTCCTGTTGCTGCCCTTGAACCGTCAGAGCAGCGTATGTGGATACGTTCACTGGTACAAGCGGTTACAACGGTGCAGAAAAACGGCTTTTTACCCATCGTGCTTGCACCGGAGGCATCAACCCGTATTTTAATTAAAAACTCAACGGATAGGGAGATACCTGATTTAGTCGTGCTCTCCATCCCCGAAATTGCAAAAGATATACAAGTGGAAGTCATCGGCGAAATTAGATTGGAGCAGGATAAGAACTAATGGAAATTTTTGTTGAGCAAGGCACGACCTATGATAAATGTATAAGACGCATTACTGAAAAATATGGGAGCGACGTTACTATTCTGCGGAGAAAGGATGTTAAAGTCAGCCATCTTTTCGGTCTTTTGAACGCTGATGCAGTAGAAGTAACGTTTTCTGTAAATGATAAAATGCCGAAACGTCCGTCTCTCCTTTCCGGGCAGCAGCCTAAGACAAACGTAAAATTAAGTGATACGGTGCCGCTCGATGAGGAAGCGGAGCGGCTCAAGATTGTCAAACGGTATGCGGAAAAGAATCCGGCTGCTGCCTCGCAGCTGCAGCAGTATGTTGATCTGCTAAATAAAAAGAATGCCTCCGGGAAAGATACGGAGATTACGTTGACACCGGAACAGGCGCAGTCCTTTGAAAAGCTGGTTGAAACGGTTAATCGGCTTGCTGCCCAGGTGGAAAAGCAAAATGCAGCGCAGCCTGATGATGTACATATCAATATTGCAAAGGTACAAAGAATTTTGGAGCAGAATGATTTTTCTCCAGCGTATATTAAAACCCTTTCATCCCGGTTGGAAAGTGAACTCAGCTATACTGAAATAGAAAATTTTACCGTTGTGCAAAAAAAACTACTTGCTCTGCTCGCTGATTCTGTGAAAATTAAACCGTCGGAAACAGGAGCTTCTCCCCGAATTATTTTATTGGTAGGACCGACGGGTGTTGGAAAGACAACAACGCTTGCAAAAATTGCTGCGCAGTACATTGGGAAAAAATCAGAAAAGCCGCTGCGAGTTAAAGTGATTACGATTGATAACTGGCGTATCGGGGCTGCGTATCAAATGAAGCGGTACTGCGAGTTAATGGATATTCCGCTCATGGTGGCATCAAACCCTGAGGAAGTACGCGCATATATGGCAATTTACCGCGAAGAAGCTGATGTTATTTGTATCGACACTATCGGTAGAAGCCCGAATGATCATGAAAAAATTTCGAGTATGCAGGAATATTTTAATGAGCTTGGTGATGATGCAGAAATATACCTGTCTGTATGTGCCGGTACGCGGATCAATGATATCCGTGAGATAATGAAACAGTACTCGGTTTTCAAATATAAGTCTCTGATTATTACAAAATTCGATGAAACTTCGTGTATCGGCAATTTGTTCAGCATCATAGCAGAAACAAATATACCGATAACCTATATAACAGCGGGGCAAGCGGTACCGCAGGATCTCATTCCTGCTGATGTGGAAACATTTTTAAGAAAACTGAAAGGTTTTTCTGTTAGTCAGGATTATATTGATCAGCTCTGCAATCAAGATAAAGATCGGTTTCTCGATGCTTCAGTTGTGTAGAGATGTCCGGGAAGGAACTTCCCAAAACCTCATTTTTAGAGCTGTCCTAGAATCTGCTCCGGGTCGGGGGTGTACGGACGCTTACAAAGCAGCAGTTTTAAAAACTTCAATGGATGGAGAAAAACATGGGTGATCAAGCAGACGGATTACGTCTCTTAATGAAAGAAATACATAAAACAACCGGCGATGCTGTTGAAAAAGAGAAGACCAGGATTATTGCCGTTACAAGCGGGAAGGGCGGAGTAGGAAAGACCAATATTGCAACCAACATGGGAATTGCATACGCACAGATGGGAAAAAAAGTTATCGTCATGGATGCTGATCTTGGACTCGCCAATGTCAATGTAATTTTAAACATCATCCCGCAGTATAATCTCTATCATGTTATTAAAAAACAGAAAAAAATGTCGGAGATTATTATCGACACTCAATATGGCATTAAGATGATTGTAGGCGCCTCCGGCTTTTCGAAAATTGCTAATATGGGGGATACGGAGCGTGATGAATTTATCAAGGAAATGTATACGCTCTCAAATGTTGATATTATTATTATTGATACAAGCGCCGGAGTTTCAAAAAATGTGCTGAGTTTTGTAGCTGCAGCTGACGAGGTTGCCGTTATTACAACCTCTGAGCCGACAGCAATTACCGATGCATACGGTATTATCAAAGTAATTGCAACGGAAGTAGACAATATCGACCTCAATTTAAAGCTGATTGTGAACCGGGTTGATTCAGCGGTGGAGGCAAAGCGTGTTGCTGACCGTATGATCGACATAGCCGGTCAATTTTTAAACCTCAAAATTGAGTATCTGGGCTTTATTTATAATGATCAAGCGGTTAAACAAGCTGTTTTAAAACAAAAGCCCTTTATTGTTATGGATCCGAGCGGAAAAGCTTCAATCTGTTTAAAACACATTGTTGCCCGCCTCGAAAAAACGGAGATACCCGTTGATGGCGGTTTTACCGGTTTTATCAAAAAGCTTTTCGGGCGGACATAAAGACATTTGGGCATCTGCAAAAAACTCGGATGTAGTTTTTAGGCGGTGCCTATGGGTAAGGCAAGACTATCAATTATGACAAAATCTTATACAAAATCAATTTTACACTGCCTTTCTGCTGTGCCCTCAGTTGCAGTTCACGGCAGCGATGTTTCTGTTTCATCCCTTTCGTATGATTCCCGCGAAATCCTCCCCGGAGCTGCGTTCTTTGCACTTCCCGGTATCCATACCGACGGTTCTGCCTTTATCGAAGCTGCGGTTGCGCAAGGGGCAGCGGCAGTTGTGCATCAGAATAGCCTGCCGGTGTACCGGGAAGGCGTTTGCTATGTGCAGGTACCGGATGTCCGTGCTGCAATGGCTGCTGCTGCTGCTGCTTTTTTTGATGAACCGTCCCGGGAGCTAGTAACAATCGGCGTAACCGGTACGGAAGGAAAAACCAGCACCGTAGATTTTATTTGGCAGCTTTTAACCCTATGCGGTAAAAAAGCCGGTTTTTCGTCCACGGTGTCCTACTCGCTCGGCGGCGCTGCCATTGCAAACCCTGCACACCAGACAACGCCTGAGTCCGTTACCGTGCAGGAACGGCTTGCCCGGATGCGCGATAACGGCTGTGAATATGCCGTGGTGGAATCCTCCTCGCATGGGCTTTCACCTCGGACAGCGCGGCTGCTGCATGTGGATTTTGATGCCGGTGTTTTTATGAATGTTACGCAGGAGCATTTGGAATTTCACGGTACCTTTGAACAGTACCGGTACGATAAAGCAAATCTCTTCCGTGCTCTCGATACCCATGCCCACTGCAAAAAAAATGGAACCATTCCGGCATTTGGTGTGGTGAATCGGCAAGACCCCTCTGCGGAGTATTTTATACAGGCTACGCAGCAGCCGGTTTTCGGTTTTTCCGTGGTCAAAGGAGCTGCCGGGGCTTGCACGCCTGGTGTCCTCCACGGCAGTACGGGCGAGCCGGCAAATAGCGGTCTCCCTGCAGCAGCGGTTTCTGTTTCTGCTGCAGCTTGTGATTTGTCTACGAACTCCCTTTCTCCTGCAGCAGCCCCGCTCCGGAATGAGGCAGGGGGCTTATGCGCCTGCAATGTCCGGGAACAGGACGGCGCCCTGCATTTTACGGTTTCCGGCAGTATGCAGGGCAAGGCTGTCAGCTTTGAAGCCGTTGCTTCCGTAACCGGGGATTTTAATGTCTACAATATACTCGCAGCGCTCATTACCGTGCATAATCTCACCGGAAAGCCCTTTGACGAGCTAGTACCGCTGCTATGGCAGCTCTCTCCTGTTAAGGGACGGATGTGCCGGGTGGAAGAAGGGCAGCCGTTTGAGGTGATTATCGACTATGCGCATACCCCCTCGTCGTTTCAGCTCATCATGCCGCCGATTTCAGCGCGGGTTCATGCGCAGGGCGGCAAGCTCATTGCGGTGTTCGGTTCCGGCGGGGAGCGCGATACGGTGAAGCGTCCGGAGCAGGGGAGAATTGCGGCAGACTACTGCGACATTCTGATTTTAGCCGACGAGGATCCCCGCGGGGAAGACCCCGTTGCCTTACTGGAGATGATTGCCGACGGCTGCCCGCAGAAAAAGCGTTCCGAGGAGCTGTTTATCATTCCAAACCGCCCTGCTGCTATCCGGAAGGCTTTTTCCCTTGCCGGTGCAGGCGATACCGTGCTGCTTCTTGGGAAGGGGCACGAAAATTCGATCATCGGGAAGGACGGTGCGGTTCCGTATGACGAATACACCGAAGCCTGCCGTGCAATCAAGGAGCTGCCTCTCACGCCTCTTTACGATAAAATGAAGGAGTAAATTATGAATAATTCCATCCCCAGACCGCCGAAATTTCTCTTTATATCGAGTTTTTTTATATTTAATGGCGTTTTCGGTTTAACATTTTTGTATGCTTGGTTTGCAAAAATTGTGACTAATGATGTGTTATTGCGGATATTTTTGTCTCCGCCTCCGCTGTTTGGGCTTTGTGCCACCATTGGTGCGCCGATCATTTTGTACAAAAAATGTATGACTACGCTTGAAAATTGGCAAACAGAGGCGGATGGGCTTGATAAAGCAAATAGAATGGTTTCGCTGTATTCAATACTTAGCGTCGTTATTCCGGTTCTGCTATCGACTATCGTTCCTTATATTTCATTTGTCTGGGTAGGGATAGATAACAAAATAACTTTGGTTGCCGGTGTTTTAGCAGCGCTCGGTAGTCTCTTTTTTGTATCACTTTTCTTTTATGTTATTTGGCTGGAGAACCTTGAAAAATATGTAAGGTTTTTACCGCTTGAAAAAAAACATATTACGCTCTCGTATGTCGGACGGGGAATGTTTGTTAGCTTTTTTCTATTTGCCGGTATTCTTTTTCTCTGTGTAACCCCGTTTATCGCAAGTCTCTACAACGGTATGGATATGATGACCACCCTTGTGCGTACTGTTCTTCCCGTTTCAATCGTTACGGTCGGCGGGGCACTATTTATCAATTATACACTCTATAAAGGGGTGAATGATGAAATTGACTTGATCCTTGACTTTACCGATCAGCTTTCAACCGGAAATTTTGCGATAAACCGGCTTGAAATGAACCGGCGGGACACTTTTGGACTCTTGGTTGCACGGTTAAACTTGTTTTATGAGAATACGGTTGCCCTATTGACCGGAGTAAAGCATAATACAACAGCCATGCAGGATTCAATCGCAGTGCTGGCAGTTAATACAACCGGCAGTGCGAAGGCGGTGCATCAAATTAGTTCAAATATCGATCAAGTGAAAGAAAAGACGGTAACACAGGCTGCGAGTGTTGCAGAAACGGCAGCTGCTGTGGAGGGAATTATTGAGACTATAGGGCAGCTCAATAGCAGTATCGAGCGGCAGACAGCAAGTGTTGCTCAATCTTCTTCTTCAATAGAAGAAATGACAGCAAATATTGTTTCCATTACCCAAACCCTCGAAAAAACAGATGAGACAATTAAGCGGCTTGCATCCGCGACTGCCGACGGTAAAAATACTCTGCTTAATTCTAATACTGTTACACAAAAAATCGCGGAAGAATCCGGCGGATTGATGGAAGCTAGCACGGTGATACAAAATATCGCGAGTCAAACAAACTTGCTTGCGATGAATGCGGCGATTGAAGCAGCTCATGCCGGTGAGGCAGGGAAGGGTTTTGCCGTTGTTGCAGATGAAATACGGAAGCTTGCTGAAGGATCCGCTGCACAAGGAAAGAATATCACCGCAACACTGAAAACCCTCGGTACGGAAATCGGCGGGTTAGCTTCGTCTTCAAAGACGGTGGAAGATAAATTCAATATCATTTTTGAGCTTTCAGAACAGGTAAAACAAATGAGCACCGATTTGATGAAAGCAATGATAGAGCAAGAAAACAGCAGCAGAGAAGTGCTCGATGCAATTAAAAATATCAATACGGTTACAGCAGCGGTAAAAGACGGCTCGGAAATGATGCTGAAAGAAGGGGAACATGTTTCCGGGGAGATGCGTAAGCTGGATAGCGTAACAAAAATAATCACGGGCAGTATGAATGACATGGCACAGGAGGCTGTGCAAATAAATAAGGCTGTACAGGAAGTGAATGACATTACGCAGCGGAATAAGGAAAGTATTGAGGGGTTGGTGACAGAGGTTTCTAAATTCAACGTATAGTCTTTTGCAAATATACGGCATATCTACTTCGTTGCTGCGCACAAATTAATCCTCAACGTATCAAAGATACGCCT
>NZ_JBQNBW010000062.1:0-15612 GCF_052169735.1 Treponema sp. | reverse complement strand
TACCACGAATTACAGACTTTTTAAACTTCCTATTTTATCTTGGACAGATGTGAAAAACACTCTATTTGCCGCATAATAAGCATTATATAGAGTGTTGTTTTGATTTTATACGATCATTAAACGGACACGGATGTCCGTGGTGTTAACCAGAAGTGAGTTTGCGGCAAGCAAACTCACGCATTAGCTTGTACATGGACGTACAAGCTAATGCAGCGCCACGGATGGCGCTGGTTCACAGCAGAAACGAGTTTTTTGTTCTACAAAAAACTCGTAAGTCACAAATGTACAAGGATGTACATTTGTGACGAGGGGGTAGCGGAAAAACAAACGGCGAACTTAAAAAAGCAGTAGTTGCGGTTGAGGGAACCGAAAACGCAACCGGTAATAGTTCAGAAGTCCGCCGTTTTTTTGGAGCGGAGGGGGCTGTTCTATTGAGCGTCTAACATATCGCCGCTCAATAGAACGTCGAGTTTCGGCTTTGTATATTTGCAAGCCGAAACATCGCTTGATTATATGTTTATTTTCAAACGCTGTTTGAAAATAAACGGAATTGAACTCATTCGTATGTTGAAACATAGCTCATTCGTTCAATTTTAAGGAGACTTCCCCCACCAAATAACCACATAAACGAACAAAAAGACCTCACTCTTCCATATCTTTTCCCAACCTTTTATGCTATACTCCCCAGTCTTATGAATACGGAAAATTTGAATCCTGAGCAGGCGAAGGCGGTCAATACGATTAACGGGCCGGTGCTGATTATTGCGGGGGCGGGGTCGGGGAAGACGCGTGTGATTACGTTTAGAATTGCGCATATGCTGGAAAGCGGGATTCCTCAGTCGCAGATTTTGGCGTTGACCTTTACGAACAAGGCGGCGCGGGAGATGGAGCAGCGGATTAAAGAGCTGACGGGCAAGAAGTTACAGAATTTAACGATTAGTACTTTTCACGCGCTGGGGGTGAAAATCCTGCGGGAATATATTGACCGGCTGGGATGGCGGCAGAATTTTAGCATTTACGACGAGGTAGACCGCAATCAGCTGATTAAGGAGTCGGCAAAGGAACTGAAAATTGCAACGGAAACGCTCGATGTGTACGGAGTGGGGACGCTGTTTTCTCAGATAAAGACGGGGCAGAAAAACTTTACGGCGCAGACGGCGGTGTATCGTCCGCTGTATAACGAATATCAGGCGGGACTCAAGCTGTTTAATGCGGTGGATTTTGACGATTTGATTATGCTGCCGATTAAGCTTTTTACCGAACATCCCGATGTGCTTGCGGTGTACAAGAACCGCTACCGGTATGTGATGGTGGATGAGTTTCAGGACACGAGTATTCAGCAGTATCAGATGATGCATTTAATTGCGGATGATAATGTCTGCGTGGTAGGCGATGATGATCAGTCTATTTATTCGTGGCGGGGGGCGAATTATGAAAATATCCGCCTGTTTGAAAAGGACTTTCCGCATCTGGTGGAGATTAAGCTTGAACAAAATTACCGTTCCACCGGTACGATTTTGGCGGCTGCAAACGGAGTGATTTCGCACAATACCAACCGGAAGGAAAAAGCGCTGTGGTCGGGGAACGGCTCCGGCAAGCCGATTGAAATTTTTATCCCGGAGAATGAGGCGGCAGAGGCGGATTTTATTGCGGACACTATCCTTACGGAGAAGCTGCGCGAGAACCGGAGCTATGCGGACTTCGGTGTTTTGATCCGCACCAACGGCTTAGGGCGCGCGATTGAAGAAGCCTTCCTCGATGCCAATATTCCGTACCGGATGTCCGGCGGCACGAGCTTTTTTCAGCGCAAAGAAATTAAAGACATTATCAGCTATCTGCGAGTGATTGCGAATCCCGACGATGATATTAACCTCTTGCGGATCATCAACACACCGCGGCGCGGTATCGGAAAAAAAACACTGGAAGCCCTCTCTGCAATCGCAACGGAAAAGGAGTGCTCGATCCGCATGGCGATTCTCGCATTGCTTGAGCGTCCGCCGGATGACTTCCGTGAAAAAAGCCTTGCTGATTTGGAGGAGTTTGTCGAGCTGATCAACTCCGAGCGGAAGCAGCTCCTGTCCGGGAAGGGCTTGGCAGGCAAGGTACGAAAGCTCGTGGAGCGTATTCAGTATTTTGACTATCTGACGCAGGAATTTCAGAAAAACGAAAAAGCGGCACGTTTTAAGTTTTTGAATATCGAAAGCCTTTTGCAGTCTATCGACACGTGGGAGACAAACCCTGACAACTTTGACCCTTCGCTGTATACTTATCTCAATCGCATCACGCTGTTGAGCCGCGATGACCAAAATGAGGAAGATACCGGCGAGGTGAATATCATGACCATCCACGCAGCGAAGGGATTGGAGTTCCCGGTGGTGTTTATCGCCGGTGCCGAGGAAGGCATTATCCCCCATGCCCGTAGTATGGAAGAAAATGCAGGGGATGTGGAAGAAGAGCGCCGCCTGTTCTATGTCGCTATTACCCGCGCCCGCGACAAGCTCATTATTACAAGCTGCCGGACTCGGCGCAGGCAGGCAGGCTTGTTGGAGTGCAGTCCCTCGCCGTTCTTGGAAGAAATTCCTGCGGAGCTGGTGCAGTACCATGAGCCGGACACAACGGTAGAAGAGGAAGAGATTGCAAAAATCTTTGCACAGATGAAAAAAAAGTTTTCAATGTAAGCTGTTGAAAAGTATACAAGTATGCAAAATACCTAACGGCATACATCTTTTTCTGGAGATCATAATGAAAAAAACAAACGCAATGCGCATATTAGAAGCCGCTCACATTCCCTATAAGTGTCTGGAATATGCTTGGGATGAAGATCATTTAGATGCGGTCTCTACTGCTCAAAAACTGGGAATAGAACCGGAAACCTTGTTTAAGACGATCGTGATGATAAGCGCCGGCAATGAGGTATTTGTGTTTTGTGTACCGGCTCCTGTATCAGTGAGCTTAAAAAAGGTAAAAAGCCTTACCGGAAAAAAGATTATGCCGCTTAAACTAGAGGCGCTCCAGCAAACAACGGGCTATATCCGCGGCGGCTGTTCCCCGGTCGGCATGAAAAAGCATTTTATCACCTACATCGATGAAACGGCACAGCTCTATGATCATATCTATGTAAGTGCCGGGGAACGGGGGCGGATGCTGTGCATCGCCCCAGCAGATTTGCAAGCAATCTGCGCCGCCGCTTTTTGCGATCTCACCGAAGCTGCCTCTGAGTAGCGTTATGGACTGCTCCATCAGCAATAGGGAACCTCTAAAACGGAAGTTTTTGGCGATTCTCATATGTGGAAAAGTGAAATTTTTTAGCAACAGCTTCTTTCTTTTTTACGTTTTTCAGCTTATAATCAAAGAAAGCATTGTTGTAAAAACTATGGGTATCTTCTTAAAACTCAACTATAGCTTTTTAGAGGTTCCCGACTGCAGTTTTCCACAATGGAGAGGTTTGTTATGCAAAAAAGCTATCAGGATGATTTTTTTCAAAATATGGAATTTCATATCCATCGCGAAATACGTGAAAAATGCCGATTTTCCAAAACACTGTTTTCTTCTACCGGTAATGTTATTATACGGAGTATTAATGATATTTATGCGTTTACGTTTAAATATAATGAGGTAGTTGAATCAGGAGCCTTTGGTATGCCGGTACATGCTGACCAGTACCTTAAAGCGGGGCAGCTGAATGCGATGGGGTTAATTGATGAAATCTTCCATTACATGTGCCGTTTATACCGGCAGAATGTGCGTAAGGATTTCTTCTCCAGCGGGTATGTTTTTGTGCAAAATGAGCTTGCAAAAGAAAAACTGCCCAATCTTGACGAGTTACTGCTGCAATTTTCTACGCTGTTTCCGCCATCGGAAGTATACAACGGTTCGATGACGGTAAAAGACTGGTTTAGCGGTACAGATCCCCTATCGGGCATCGAAAACAAATACCGTGCCTTTGAAGAGCTGATTCTCTGCAAACTGGCGAACGAAAATCCTGCCTTTCAGCCCTTTTATCCGCTCTTTACCGATGAGCAGCTTGCCGAACATCCCTCGTATAATTGTTTTTGGGATAGCCTCCGTACCTGGTCCGAGCAAAATAAAGCATTCGGTCCGGAAAACCTCGATCTTATTTCTCTGCTGAAGGCTCCGGTCTATTTTGCGCCGTTTAGTTTGAAAGGTCAGCTTGAATACATTAAGACACATTGGCTTGAATTACTGAGCGAATTTATCAGTAGGCTTTTAACCGGTCAAGATATTCTTTCCGAGGAAGAGAAAGCTGCGTGGCAAGGCGATGGGACAGGAGGAATTGGCGGATACGATCAAGAGGCATCTCATTATGAAGAGTTGACACAGGAGTATGAACGCTTTACCGTCGACCGCGATTGGATGCCGAATGTGGTGATGATCGCCAAAAGTACCCTTGTCTGGCTGGATCAGTTAAGTAAACGATATGAACATCCGATTACCCGGCTGGATCAAATTCCTGATGAAGAGCTAAATTTTCTTGCAGAATCAGGGTTTAACGCACTGTGGCTGATCGGTGTGTGGGAACGTTCTTCTGCAAGTGCACGGATTAAGCAGATTTGCGGAAATCAAGATGCTGCTGCAAGCGCCTATAGTCTGATGGATTACGAAATCGCCGGAGAGATAGGCGGTTGGGAAGCACTCGACAATTTACGCAGACGTGCAGAAGCGAGGGGGATAAAACTCGCAGCAGACATGGTACCCAATCATACCGGACTGGACTCCAAATGGGTTGCGGAACGTCCGGATTTGTTTATCCAAACCCGTGAAAGTCCCTTCCCCGGGTATAACTTTGACGGTGAAAACCTCTCACATGATTCCCGCATCAGCGTCTATCTTGAAAATCATTATTATTCAAAAACCGATTGTGCTGTTGTATTTAAACGGGTAGATAACCATACGGGCGATGTCCGCTATATCTATCACGGTAACGACGGGACAGGCTTACCGTGGAATGATACCGCTCAAATTGATTTTCTCAATCCTGAAGCCCGGGAAGAAGTAATCCAGAAGATTTTACACGTTGCCCGCAACTTCCCGATTATCCGCTTTGACGCGGCGATGGTGCTTGCCAAAAAGCATATCCGCAGACTTTGGTATCCTGAGCCGGGACAAGGCGGTGATATTGCAAGCCGCTCCCGTTTTGCACTTTCTGTGGATGAATTTCAAGCACGGCTGCCCGAGGAATTTTGGCGGGAGGTGGTAGACCGCTGTGCTGCCGAAGTTCCCGATACCCTCCTTTTAGCAGAAGCTTTTTGGATGATGGAAGGATACTTTGTGCGTACGCTGGGGATGCACCGTGTGTATAATTCCGCGTTTATGAATATGCTCAAGCGGGAAGACAATGCAAAATACCGGCTGACAATTAAAAACACACTCGAATTTGATCCTCAAATCCTCAAACGGTATGTAAACTTTATGAATAATCCCGATGAGGAAACCGCTGTTGCACAGTTCGGTCGTGATGATAAGTACTTTGGTGTGTGTACCATGCTGGTTGCTATGCCGGGCTTGCCGATGTTCGGGCACGGGCAGATTGAAGGTTTTGAAGAGAAATACGGCATGGAATACCGCCGTGCCTATTACAATGAACAGGTAAACACCGGTCTTGTAGAGCGGCACCAGCGCGAAATTTTCCCGCTTATGCGCAAGCGGTACGTTTTCTCTGATGTTGAACACTTCTTACTGTATGATTTCTGGACGAACGGACAGGTGAATGAAAACGTCTTTGCGTGGTCGAACTGCCACGGTGGAGAACGCGCTCTCATTCTCTACAATAATAAATATGAACAAGCAGTAGGCTGGATTAAACAGTCCGCTGCATATTCGGTAAAAGATGCCGCCGGTGAAAAACTGTTAATCCAGCGGAGTCTTGCTCAAGGTCTCCAGCTGACGGTTGCCGATGACCGGTTTGTCATCTTCCAAGAACAGCATTCAAAATTGTGGTTTATCAGAAAAAATACTGAAATTGCAGAACATGGATTATTTGCAGTACTCAACGGTTTTGAAACGCAAGTGTATTTGAAATTCTACGAGGTAACAGATACTGCCGATGGACTGTATCGTCAGCTCTACGAAAAGCTCAATGGAAGCGGTATTGCAGATATTACTATGGGAATTAACGAAATACAGTTCAAACCGCTTTATGATGCTCTTGCTGCTGTACTTACCAAAGACACGCTGCTATTCTGTATTCAGCTGGTGAAGAACTGTAAACACACCGCTGACAAGCAAGAGTGTGATGCAAAGATACAGTCTTTTATCAAAAAGACAGAATCTCTCGCGGCAGCGTTCTTTACTGCTTTGGATGAAACCTTCCGCAACAATCAAGATACGTACTTTATGAGCGGAATACATTCGATACGGAAACCGGAAGAACAGCAGGAGGCTGTCTCTGATTCGGAGAATACTCCTAAGAAAAAAGATGCACATAAACCGCTGCTCAAGCAATTGTTGAACCTCTATCGTGCACGGATGTACCGGCTGCTGCTTTGCGCCTCCGGCACATTGGTAAAAGAAACCCCGCTAACAGCAATTACCCCTGCAGTTATCGTATTTTTGCATAAACTTTGCGGAACCAGCACTGACCTTGCCGTTTCGTTTGGGGCAATACTCCTTATGGCTGTTGAAGACCTTGCCCGTTATTACGGCATTGAGGATAATACCGGAAGGCTATTCAGCTTTTTGCATCTGGATGAAAAGCTTACCGCACTCATTCGTGCTGAAGGGTATGAGATTAATCCTATTGAAAATAAAGCGAATACGGTGAAGTACCTGTACTTTATGCACAATGTGAGCGGAACAAAGATCATACGCCGCATGGGTATTGTCAACCGCTTGTCTCAAGATCCTTCTGTTATTACCCGGCTTGGTATTCATGAATGGGACGGCGTGAAATGGTTTAACCGTGAGGCTGCAGAGCTCATGTCAGATGATGTAGCCGGAATGCTCTTTCTCTCGGCAGCCCGCCCGGCAGCGTCTGATAAATGTCTTGCAAGAACTGCCGCTTCTGCAGAAAAATACTGTCGAATCGATACCGAATTTTGCGCAGCAATTCACCGATCCGGATATCGGGTCGACCGCTACCTCAAGCTATTTGCCGGAACTCTCAAGTAGATGATAAAGCAGATTGCACATCGGCAGCGCCGTTCTTTTTTTTACAGGCTGTGTTTCTGTTGCAGCCTGCTTACCTTAACCCTGTCATGCAAACCGGCACTGCGGAAAGAGAGTCGCACAGTGTTTATGCTGGGTGCCGTGTGCAGCATCCAACTCTTCACCGATATGCCCCATGCTGAGGCTGAGGCGGTGCTGCAAACCTGTGTCCGCCGGCTTGAGGAGCTGGAACTCGCACTGAGTGCAAATGCTGATACTTCCGCCTTGATCGATATAAACTGTGCAGCGGGGGCGGCGGCAGTGGCTGTACCGCCGGATGTCTACCCGGTATTTGTGCGTGCTGCCTTTTTTGCTGAAAAAAGCGGCGGTGCATTCAATCCCGTTATCGGCAGTGTGGTAAAGCTCTGGAACATCGGCTTTGAGAATGCAGCAAAACCTGATGATGCGGCAATTACCGAGGCTTTGCAGAATACCGATTATCGGAATATGAAGCTGGATGGTAGCACTGTTTTTCTGAAAAACGCTGGGATGAAGCTTGATTTAGGGGCGATTGCGAAAGGCTTTGCTGCTGACGAACTCGCCCGGATTGTCAAACAAGCAGGTATCACCCATGCGCTGATCGACATTGGCGGTACTATTTCCGCACTCGGTACCCGCGTAGACGGGAAGCCGTGGATTGTCGGCATCCGGGATCCGCGTGTCCGGCAGGGTGATCCGGTTATTTCTGCTGCAATGGAAAATCGCAGCATTTCTACCTCCGGCAGCTATGAACGCTACTTTGAGCAGGATGGCATCCGCTATCATCATATTCTTGATCCTGCAACCGGTTATCCTGTGCAGAATGACCTTGTATCCGTTTCGATCTTTGCCGATTCCGCTGCCGACGCAGACGCACTTTCCACCGCCTGCTTTGTACTCGGCTGTGATGCTGCTCTGCAGCTGCTTACGGAACTTCCCCATATAGATGCGCTTTTTATTTTTGACGATAATACTATCCGCACAACACCTGGTTTTGAACAAAAAATGAAGGTTTTGAATCCGTCATTCAAAAATCGTTAAGAATTTTAAAACTAACCGTAAAAAAGACGTAAATGACGCAAAGGTGTAATGGCGGTATATCTTAATTAAGCTACCCTTTCCAAACGCTGTATTGCTGCAGTTATATTAAAAAATAGCATTTTTTAGAGCAGCCCTAGACTATTTTACGTATACGTTTTAAAGAATACGTTCGCTTTGTTTCCGGTGATACACGGGCAATAATCCCGCAAAAGATGGTGTCTCCTGTTTCAGGAAGAGTAAATGGCTGCGGTACAAGGGTGAGGCTGCGAATGAGCGAGGCTTCGATAGAGCTGCCGATAATTGAATGGAGCGCTCCTATCATACCGGCATCGGTGAGATAGCCGGTGCCGCCGCTCAATATCCGTTCATCAGCGGTTTGGGTATGGGTATGCGAACCGAAAACACACGAAACCCGTCCATCCAGATAATAGGCAAGGGCTTCTTTTTCTTGCACTGACTCCGCATGAAAATCGATCAGTGTGATTCCATCAGGAATATCGGCTAATAAACGGTCCGCTGCTTGGAAGGGGCAATCAATCGGACGCATGTTCTCCCGTCCTTGCAGGTTGAGCACCGTAAGCGTTCCGCACGCTTTACGCACCGTAATGATTCCGCTTCCCGGAGCACGAGGATAGTTTGCCGGACGGAGCAGGCGCGGTTCCTTTTCAAAATATTCCCGAAAATCAAAACGCTCCAAACTATGATTCCCGCCGGTAATAATATCAACACCGGCTGCAAAGAGTTGTTCCGCCTGTTCAGGCTCTATACCGCTGCCATGCGCTGCGTTTTCACCATTGATAACGATAAAATCAGGTGCTTCTTCCCGAAGAAGCTGCGGGAGGATATGCAGAGCTGCATTCACTCCAATAGAACCGCAAATATCACCGCCGAAAAAAATAGTTATGGTATTCATAGGTATCTCTTTTTTGTCTTATCTTATTATCGGTTGAGTTTTGAAAAAGGCATAAAAAAACCGCTCCAGGAGTATGCAAGATGGAGCGGCTTAAAATAGAGTATAAATCATTCACACTTATCAATACTTTTACGAACGCCTTTGACTTATAGAAACCTCCTTACAAGGCATGCCTTGTATGTTCATAAGTTAACATAAGATTACATTAATGTCAAGCATATGTAACAAAAATCTTTATTTTTTTCAGAATCCTCTAATGCAGCGTACTGGAGAGGAGGGGCAGCAAACTAATACCTTTTTAGAGCAGCAAATGAAAAAGAAAAAGCGAGTGTTCGTCCAGATAGTCCAAAAATCGGGAAACAGCTGCTTACATCCGCTTTGTTCTTTGCTGCCGGTTTTACAGCTTATATGCAAATCACCGGCATCGGTCATTTTTTCAAAACGCAGCGCCGCATTCAAAAGGCGTTTAAAAAGCACTTGTTTTTAGATTCGGTTCCGGAGGATATATCAGGCGGCGTATGATTTTCTTCGGAAGCCGGCGAGGCGGAAGGGGGCATCTTTCTTCTTTGATCATATTATTAAAACCTGTCGCTTGCAAAATCTCGGCTGATAGAGTACACTAATAGTACAGGAGTTGACATAATGACAATACATAACCTTATGGAAGATTTCGTATATAATGAGGTAAACAAGGCCTTCGATGCTGCAAAGGATAAAAATGAGCCATGGTTTACTTGTAATTGTATGCAGTGCCGTTTGGATACGGTTTGTTATGTGCTGAATCGGATTAAACCCCGATATACGGCTTCCGGTAGAGGTATGGCGCATTTTTTTCAGATTGATCAATCAGAAAAAAATCAACTGATCGCTGATATCTCTATTTTGGCATTTGAAGGTATGAAAACCGTTTTAAGCGCGAAACGTTCGCATACTTCGTCCGACCAAGCATTACCTTCCGGTCATGTGTTTAATTTTCCGACCATTACAGGACGTATTTTGGATGGACAGACTTTCTCTCCTGTCTATGATCTACAGGTTGCGTTGTATCTTGAAGATGCGTTGGTTGCGCAAATGAATCATCTGTGGGATAATCCATATACTATTTCTCAAAGGACACCCGGTACGTATACTTTTTGGCCGTTTCCTATTCTGGCAACCGGCTTAGGCGAAAAGCGCATATTCAATTTTTATATTCATGCAGAACGGGATGGGTTTGATCCTATCCATTATCACTTTAAACTTGGGTTGGTTAGCGAACCGTCGGTAAAACGCGATCTTGATGCAGAAAGCTGTCATAGTTTGCCTAACTTGTATCTTTTCAACAGAGTCTAGCAGCTATCTGTCTATTGCAAATAGATAAAGGGTATTTCTGCATAAAGAAAGGGATGAATATGAAATTGGTGTTTTTAGGTCCTCCGGGAGCAGGAAAGGGCACTCTGGCGGCAGAAGTTGCAAAGGATTATGGAATTCCTCATATTTCGACAGGCGTGATGTTCCGTACAGCCATCAGTAAGCATACTTCATTGGGAGAAAAAATCAAAAAGATTATCGATTCCGGTGCGCTGGTTGATGATGAAACAACAGCAGCACTGGTAAAAGAACGCTTGTCAGCTGCTGATGCCCGGAATGGTTTTATTCTAGACGGTTTTCCGCGGACAATTGTGCAGGCGGAAATGCTCAAGCAATTTTGTACGCTTGATGCTGTGATAAATTTGGATATTTCTGATGAAGCCGTTGTTGAGCGCTTGTCCGGAAGACGGATATGTCCTTCTTGCGGAAGTAACTTTCATGTTTCATTTATGAAGCCGCAGACGGACGGTATATGTGATAATTGTCACAGTACGCTAATAATCCGTGAGGATGATAAAGCCGATGCTATTATAAAACGGATTGAAACATACCGTGCGCAAACATTCCCGCTGATCGAGTTTTACCGGAATGAGCATCTTTTGATAACGGTGGACGCACAACCTGCTCCTTCAGCGATTTTAGAAAACTTTAAAAAATTGTTTCCCCATAACCTCTAAACCTATACCTGAGTTTTTAGAGATACTCTGATAGCGCTAACAAGCTGCATAGTCTTTTTAGCGCTGCCGATAAGGATAGTGCCGCTTGAATTACACACTTGATGATGAAATTGCTGCTATTGCGACTGCGCTGGCTCCTGCTGCCCTTGGTATTGTACGCACTTCAGGGGAGCGGAGTTTTGAGCTTATCGCCCGTTTTTTTTCCCGTCCGCAGGCATTGCTGCAGGCTGCCGGACATACGCTTGTCTATGGATGGATTCATGATGGAGGAATAAAAATAGATGAGGTCGTCCTCTGTGTATACCGAGCGCCTAAGAGTAATACCGGCGAAAATGCCGTGGAAATTATCTGTCATGGCGGGCCGGGGATTGTAAAAAACATATACAGACTCTGCGTTAAACATGGTTTTCGCCCTGCAGAGCGCGGTGAATTTACCTTTCGTTCATTTATTCACGGCAAAACAGATCTCACCCGTGCAGAAGCAGTGCGGGAAATTATCGATTCAAAGACCAATACAGCCCAGCAAAAGGCTGCCGGACGGCTTTCGGGTACCGTTTTTAACACCATCGAAGCAGTAAAATCCGATATAATGACTGCACTTGCCGCTCTTGAAGTGGCAATCGAATATCCTGAAGACGAACAGACTATTGCGGACAGCTTTGATGAAGAGCTTTTACTCCGCCCGCTTGCGGTACTGCAAACACTCGCAGATTCATGGCAAAGTGAAAAAATCTATCAAACAGGGGTACGGTTGGTGCTGGCTGGTAAGACCAATGCCGGGAAATCTTCTCTTTTTAATGCACTCTTAAAAGAAGATCGAGCAATCGTATCTGATGTGCATGGCACCACCCGCGATTGGTTGGAGGCAACGCTGGATTTTAAAGGATTACCGATACATTTGTTCGATACAGCCGGACTCCGTGCAACCGATGATACCGTCGAAGCAATCGGGGTACGGCGGAGTGTGGAACTTGCATCGGCAGCCGACATTGTACTGTACCTTATTGACGGTACAAAGCCGCCGGTTGAAGATGATATCGCGTTTATTACGGAAAGCACTGTTCCGCTCATTATTGTCCGAACCAAGGCTGATAAAGGAGTGCCGGAACCCTTACCGGCGGCTTTGCTGCGGCATTCCACCGTTGAGATCAGCTCCAAGACAGGGGCTGGTATTGCTCAACTTATTGATATGACCGTTGCACTGGTAACGGCGGATGCCGCACTGCCGATGCAAACTGCGGATATATCGCTGGGGACGGAACGGCAGAAAGAAGCGGTAACGGCGGCGCTGGAGGCTTTACAGCACGCATTAACCGCAGCACGCAGCGGCTATCCCTTTGATGCCGTCATTCAGGATGCAGAAGAGGCTGTGTATCAGCTTGGCACTATTACCGGAGAAGTCCATTCGGACGATATTTTGGATAAAATATTTTCCGGATTCTGTGTCGGAAAATAGGCAGAAACTTTCGGCATTAACGCAAGACGAAAAAAATATTTTTCAGTATAATAGCCGCCATGTATTTTCATTATTCTGATTATGATGTAATTGTTGTCGGCGGCGGGCATGCAGGGATAGAAGCCTCGCTTGCCGCAGCACGCCTTGGAGCGCAGACGCTCCTTATCACCCAAACGATTGACAGCATCGGTAGAATGTCTTGCAACCCTTCAATCGGCGGGGTGTCCAAAGGTAATATTGTACGGGAAATAGATGCGCTCGGCGGTGAAATGGGTAAACTTGCCGATGCTTGTATGATTCAATACCGGCTCCTCAACAAAAGCCGCGGTCCAGCAGTCCAGTCTCCCCGTATTCAAGCTGATAAGTTTTTATACGCACAAACGGCACAGTATACACTTGAACAAGAAAAAAATCTTCATATTTATCAAGATACGGTAGTGGATATTCTTTCTACACAAACAGCAGAAACAGGAATCGTAGAAAACGGAACGATACAAGCTGTGGTAACGGCACGCTGCAGAACTATTTCGGCTCGGGCAGTGGTGCTTACCACCGGAACCTTTATGGAAGGAAAAATTTACATCGGTGATTTTGAAGCTGATGAAGGGAGGCTGGGAGAAAAAGCGGCGATCGGTCTGGGGACAGCTCTTGCACGTAAGGGCTTCACCATGATGAGACTCAAAACCGGTACCCCTTGCCGTGTCCTTAAAAAATCAGTAGACCTGTCCCAGCTGGAAGTACAGGAAGCAGATTCGGTTATGCGCCCCTTTTCCTTTGACACGGCAGAGATATTCCGCCCGTCGGCTGTTTGCTATGTGAGTTACACCAATGAACACACCCATGCGGTAATCAGAGAAAATTTCCACCGATCGCCGCTTTTTTCGGGCAAAATCCACGCGGTTGGCGCACGGTACTGCCCTTCTATCGAGGATAAGGTACGGAAGTTTCCGGAACGAACCCGGCACCAGCTCTATATAGAACCGGAGGGGCTGATGAGCGATGAACTCTACATCAACGGATTTTCGTCATCGCTGCCGGAAGATGTACAGGACACAATGCTCCGCACGCTTACCGGTTTTGCTGATGCGGTCATTACCCGCCCTGCTTACGCGGTAGACTATGCGGTTGTCTCTCCGCTCCAGCTGGGACCAGACCTCCAAACACGCCGGATTGCCGGGCTGTTTACCGCAGGACAGATCAACGGTACCTCCGGCTACGAAGAAGCGGGCGGTCAAGGTTTAATCGCCGGGATTAACGCAGCGTTGTATGCCAGAGCCGGTAAAGCAGGCGACAGCACAGAGCCGGCGGTATATGAACCCTTCACCCTCCGCCGTGATGAAGCCTACATCGGTGTTATGATTGACGATCTTATTACACAAGGGGTTGACGAGCCATACCGTATGTTTACCGCCCGCGCCGAATACCGCCTCAAGCTCCGGCATGACACTGCCGACGAGCGGCTGACTGAACGGGCATACCGCATCGGTTTACAGAAAGAAAGCTCTTTTACGCGCTTACAAGAACGGCTCAGCCAACGGCAAAAGCTCATTACCCATTGGCGGGAAGCAAAAATTACCGGGGAACTTGCAGAGGCTGAACCGGCACTCCGGTGTCATCTGGGTAAATCGCTTGCCGATGCCTTGCATGATCCGCTTATTCCCCTTGATCTGATATGCCGCTGCGATCCCGCAAGTACAGCATATCCGGAGCATATAAAAAACGCTGCGGAACTGGAAATCCGGTATGAGCATTATATTCTTGCACAGGATAAACGCATAGAAAAGATGAAAAAGATGGAAACCACCCGTATTCCGCCCGGTTTCAACTATGATGCTGTCTCCGGACTTTCAACGGAATCAACAGCTCGGCTTAAAAAAGTGATGCCTGCAACCATTGGACAAGCAAGCAGGATTCCCGGCATCCGTCCTTCCGATATTATGGTATTGATGGTAGCAATCAAATAAGAGCAGCTGTGCAGATTATAGGACTGTGCAGCTCATGTACGGAAGAACCTCAAGAACACAGAGGCTTAGCCCCGAACAGCTATCAGCATTTCGGCATCGGCATCGGTGATTAGCCCGCAAGCAAGCATATCATAGAGCTGCTCGCTATTTGTTTTGCTGAAAAATAACAGATCATCGGTGCCTAATCCTATCGGAACACCTGCATCTATCATCTTTTTAATAGGATGATCTTTTAAGGTAGGCACACTGCTCAACATGACATTGCTCATGGGGCATACATTACAGCGGATTTTCCGGTCAGCTAAGAATTGCAATACCGAATCATCAGAGGCAGCTCCGATACCGTGTTGTACTTCATCAAGCTCAAAGGCTTCTACAAATTGCCGTACAGACTTTGCATCGGAAAACTCACCGACATGAGCCTTTTTTTTGATATTGTATTTTTCCGCCAATTTGAAGATGTAGATAAAGTCTTCAATGCCTTCGAAGACTTCGGGACCGTATAAATCAACATTATTAAATACTTTGCTTTCAAATAGCGGATATACCCATCTACGAATAAAATCCCGGTCGAGTGTTTTTGAAATGCCGACTTCAGGGCGTATTTCAATGTGTGGTTTATATTTTGATACAAGTTCTGAAATATCAGATAAAAACTTATCAAGGTTGCTATCATAATGCTTCATAAACCCGATATCGATTGATGTTTCAAGCCAAACGACATTATCTGCAATCGCATCCTGTATGGACATTTCAAAGAGGTCTTTAACATCTTTTGCTGTTTGACAGCGCGGACGGGTATAAGCACCAATTACTTCATGCATCTCATCTAAACCGCTCATAGTACGGGGAAAATTAGGGATCGACATTCCCGCCCACCGCTTATAGTGTTCGTACTTCATGCTTAAGTTTAGATGATTATGTGTATCTGATTTCGGTTGAGATTTTAAATACTCAATATCTTTCATTCTAAAACCCTTCATAGTTCCTCTAGTACCTTTTTCTGTACTGTGAGAGCTCAGTGCTATAAGTATCGGTAAATAAGAAAAATTCTTTATTCGTGCGTTT
>NZ_JBQNBW010000061.1:0-16015 GCF_052169735.1 Treponema sp. | reverse complement strand
GGTAAATCCCGATGGCTTACCTCCACTGGTATACAGGAAAACAGCAGCTAAAAAAGATGCTGCTTAAATACATTTGGGATGTTTAGGCACTGCACTACTATTGACTATTCCAAGGAGCTCTATATGAAATCAATTATTCTTGCCGGCGGTTCCGGCACTCGTTTATATCCGCTTACGCGGGCTGTTTCCAAGCAAATATTACCGCTTTATGATAAACCGATGATTTACTATCCGTTATCTGTATTGATGCTTGCAGGAATTCGTGAAGTTCTCATTATTTCTACGCCGCGGGATATTGCTCTCTTTAAGGAATTATTTGGAACCGGTGAGTGGCTTGGTATGCGTTTTGAATATGCAGTCCAAGATAAGCCGCGCGGTCTTGCTGATGCTTTTATTGTTGGTGAGAAATTTATCGGCAATGATCCATGTGCGTTAGTGCTTGGTGACAACATTTTTTACGGTCGTGGTTTTTCTGCAACCTTAGCTGAGGGAGTGCATACAATAGAGCAGAATAATGGTGCTGTTATTTTCGGTTATTATGTAAAAGATCCAACCGCTTACGGTGTAGTGGAGTTTGATCAAGACGGCAGGGTCATTTCAATAGAAGAAAAACCGCAGTGCCCTAAATCGCACTATGCCGTGCCGGGCTTATATTTTTATGATAATAATGTTGTGCAGATTGCAAAAAATGTACAGCCTTCCGCCCGCGGTGAAATTGAAATTACTTCGGTGAATAATGCCTATCTTGCTGCCGGAAAATTAAAAGTTGAAAAACTGGGGCGAGGAATGGCATGGCTTGATACCGGCAGTTATGACGGTTTATTGGAGGCATCCAATTTTATTGCGACTATTCAAAAACGTCAGGGAATGTATGTGTCGTGTATTGAAGAAATTGCATACTTAAAACGATGGATAACCAAGGAACAGCTTTTAAAACTTGCTGAAGGATATAAAACCGAGTACGGACAATACTTACAGTATATTGCGGAGAACTATTAATGCCTTTTACCATTGCACAATGTCCTATTAAAAGGATATTGTAAAAAAGGAAGCTGGAAAATCTAATTTTGTGAGATTACAATGAATAACAGTCATGGAAAAAAGCTCCCGATAGGAATACACACATTCTCTGAAATTATTACCGATAATTATGTCTATGTCGATAAAACAAAGGAAGCGTATCAATTACTGAATACCTATAAGTATGTTTTTTTATCACGTCCGCGCCGGTTCGGTAAAAGCCTTTTTTTAACAACCCTGCAAGCGATTTTTGAAGGGAAGAAGGAGCTTTTTAAGAATTTATATATTTACGATAAATATGATTTTGAAGCTCATCCCGTGATTAGGATTCATTGGGGCGGTGATTTTACATCGGAAGTTAATTTTCAAAGTGAAGTACAATCAGTACTAAGCTGGAATGCTGAATGTCTTGGTGTAACACTTGATAAAGACCTAGAGCTTTCCTCTCAGTTTGATTCACTTATCAAAGAAACCTATAAAAAGTACCCCAAGCGTGTGGTTATTTTAATAGATGAATACGATAAACCAATATTGGACAATATTGCGGATCCGGCAATGCGCAATTATGCGCGGGATATGCTGAAAGGATTGTATGAGCATATCAAATACAACGATGAATATGTACAGTTTGCGTTCCTTACGGGGGTGAGTAAATTTTCAAAGGTGAGTATTTTTTCCGGACTGAATAATATCGTCGATATATCGCTGTACCCTCAATACGGAAATATTTGCGGGTACACGCAAGCCGATCTTGAAACAAGTTTTCAGCCCTATCTGGAAGGCGTTGACATGGAAAAAGTGAAGCACTGGTATGACGGCTATAATTTTTTAAAAGATAATGTGTACAATCCTTTTGATATTCTTAATTTCTGTGCAAGCGGGCATTCATATAGAAATTATTGGTTTGAATCCGGTACACCAACTTTTTTGATAAAACTAATACAGAAAAAGCAGTTTTTCCTCCCCGATTTACAGAATATAAAAGTTGGAGAGGAAATTCTGCAATCTTTTGATATAGATAATATTGAGCTGCCGGTATTGCTGTATCAAGCGGGGTATCTTACAATTAAAGAAGCCGTAACAGTAAGAGACGGACTGTATTATCAGCTACGGATTCCCAATTTTGAAGTACAAAAATCTTTAAACGAAGCAATTCTGAATACGGTAACGCCGTCGGTTGTTGAAAAAACAAAGATGCAAGATAATCTCTATGCTGTATTGGAACAGGCAGATTTAGAAACCTTTAAAAATTATCTGACACGTATTTTTGCAAATATTCCCTATCATAATTACTCAAATAATTATATTGCACAGTATGAAGGTTTTTATGCAAGTATAATTTATACCTATCTTTACAGTCTAAATATGCCATTTGCTGCAGAAGACTGTACCAATCAGGGGCGTATTGATATGAGTATTATGATTGAAGATAATGTCTATATTATTGAGTTTAAAATGGGAACAGGAGATGGCATTGCACAAATAATGGAGAAAAAATATTGTGAAAAATACCAAAAGCAAGGTAAAAATATTTATGCGATAGGTATTAATTTTGATAAAGAAAAAAGAAATATAAGCGAATTTAACTATATTAAAATTTAAGATTTTAAGGATGCTCTATAATAGTCTTGTACGGCAGAAATATTATTAAAAAATTACACAGGAGAATTATTAATGCCTTTTACCATTGTACAATGTCCTATTGCCGGACTTTACGAAATTCAGCCGAAAGTTTTTTCTGATAACCGCGGCTATTTTTTTGAAAGTTGGTCGCAACGAGATTTTGCTGCTGCCGGCATTGCTTATCATTTTGTGCAGGATAATCAGTCAAAGTCTTCCAAAGGAGTGCTGCGCGGGTTACATTTTCAAAAGAATCATCCGCAAGGAAAATTAGTACGGGTGTTAAGCGGAGAAGTATTCGATGTTGCTGTTGACATTCGAAAGGAGTCTGCTACTTATGGGAAATGGTATGGAGTTATCCTCTCAGCAGAACGGCAAAATCAGTTTTTTATTTCTCCCGGATTTGCCCATGGCTTTTTAGTGTTAAGTGATGAAGCTATTTTTGCATATAAATGTACGGACTTTTATCATCCCGAAGATGAAGGCGGCATTATGTGGAACGATCCCGCAATCGGTATTGACTGGCCGAAGTTAGATGTTCCGTATATTTTCTCCGAAAAGGATACAAAGTATCCTGCTTTTGCTATAAACTAGTTGCACGAGGTTACTGATGGTTTGGCTTATAGGTTCTAAGGGGATGCTTGCAAGTGAAATTGCAGCACAACTTAACCAACATAATATACAATGGATCGGTTCGGATAGGGAAGTTGATATTACCGATAAGGCTGCTGTGGAAGCGTTTATACAGCAAAATTTTTCTTCCGGTTCTTTGCAGTGGATTATTAATTGTGCTGCTTACACTGCTGTAGATAAGGCGGAAGATGACCATGCAATGGCTCAAAAACTGAATGCGGATGCACTTATCAATATTTGCACGGCTACAAAGCACTATGGTGCAACGCTTATTCATTTCTCTACGGATTATGTGTTCGATGGCTCTTCTTCTATTCCATACATAGAAACTGATAGCACAAATCCGCAGAGCGTATACGGGCGTACAAAATTGCAAGGTGAACAGAATATTATTGAGCTATTGCCTGAACATTATATTATCCGTACTGCATGGCTCTATGGTAAAAGCGGTAATAATTTTGTTTCTACGATGCTTCGCTTGATGAATGAGAAAGATAATCTTAAAGTGGTAAATGATCAGAGAGGCTCCCCGACTTATGCGATCGATTTGGCAAAGGCTGTATTACAGATTATTCAGCTGGATAATCATCGGTATGGCATCTATCATTACTCAAATGAAGGAAATATAACTTGGTACGATTTTGCCTGTGAAATTTACCGGCAGGGAAAAAGAATGGGGCTTATCAAAAAAGATTGCTCGATTGAACCGTGTACCAGCAGTGAATTTCCGCAAAAAGCTCACCGTCCGTCTTTTTCATTGCTCAATAAGCAAAAAATGAAAGAAACATTTCCTCTTTCTATTCCTCAATGGGATGAAAGCCTTACCTCATATCTTAAAGGAGTTACTCAAAATGCGCAGTTTTAAAAATGTTCTTATTACAGGCGGTGCCGGTTTTATCGGTTCCAATTTTATCCGTACCTTATTAAAAAAAGACTCTTCATTTACAGGACGCATTATCAATCTTGATGCATTAACTTATGCCGGTAATGCGGCCAGTCTTTCTGATATAGAAGCTGAATTCGGCGGAAGTGCTGCTGATGTGCGATATGTCTTTATTCATGGTAATATTTGCGATAAAGAGCTTGTCGCAAATATTTTTGAAAAATATGGTATTGATTCTGTAGTACACTTTGCAGCGGAAAGCCATGTAGACCGATCTATTTTGGGTCCGGAAGTTTTTTTACAGACAAACATACTCGGTACTTTCACACTGTTGGAGGCAGCAAAAAAGGCATGGCAAAAGCGCGATGGTTCCATGAGGGATGATGTGCTGTTCCACCATATAAGTACCGATGAAGTATACGGATCGCTTGGAGCGGAAGGCTATTTTCAAGAAACTACGCCCTATGATCCCCGCTCCCCTTATTCCGCAAGCAAGGCGTCAAGCGATCATTTGGTAAAGGCGTATTTTCATACATACGGGCTGCCTATTACTGTGTCTAATTGCTCAAACAATTACGGACCGTTTCAGTTCCCGGAAAAGCTTATTCCGCTGATGATTTTAAATATGGTGGATGGGAAACCGCTTCCGGTATATGGCGACGGTATGCAGATACGCGACTGGATTCACGTTGAAGATCATAACCGTGCTGTGCAGCTTATTATGCAAAAGGGTAGAGTAGGTGAAACCTATAATATCGGCGGTGAAAATGAATGGGAAAATATTAAACTGTTACACAAGTTGATAGATATTGTTTCTCAAAAAGCGGGTCTCAATATAGAAAAGATTAGGGCTCTTATCACTCACGTAACCGATCGTCTCGGGCATGACCGTCGCTATGCCATCGATTGTACAAAGCTTAAAACGGAGCTGGGTTGGGAGCGTATGTTTGATTTTGAAACAGGACTTGCTCATACTGTTGACTGGTATTTACAAAATAATGCTTGGATAGAAAATGTCCGTTCCGGCGAATATCGTAACTGGATTGAAAAGAATTATAGTAAACGGTAAGATAGCTATAATTGAACGGTACAGGGGTTGGGGCTTTTAAAAATTCACCGGATCGGCTCAGCTTTAAGGAGAATGTAGTGGAACATGATATAAATGATGATTCTGAGGAAATATCTTTACTAGATTTAGCTGCTGTACTATGGCATTGGAAATGGCTAATTATAGGGCTAACAGCGGTAATCTCCATAGCTGCATTTACCTATTGTTTCATTGGTAAAGTGATGCCGCCGGAAGACTCTTTTATGCCGGATGTATATACCAGTATTGCGTTTATGCGGATACAGGAAAAAGGTTCTACGGGCAGTGGGGCTTTATCCGCGCTCTTACAGCAGGGGGGGGGCGGTGCCCTGTCTGGTTTGAGTGGTGCGGGAAGCGGCGGGAATAGTTTTCAACAGCTAGCACTCTATATAGCCGGTAGTACTTCGTTTCTTGATGCTGTTGCAGATGAATTTAATATACGTGAAAAGTATAAGATTATACACTTCCCAAAGACGGAAGCTCGTAAAGTTGTTAAGGCATTAGTAAAGGCAAAGATAGATGATAAAAGCGGGATATTTTCTTTAGCTGCTACGCATATTGAGCCTGAATTTGCACAGAAAGTTGTTCTTTTTGCTGTGCAGTATTACGAAAAACGTTTTGCAGAGCTTGGTTTAAATAAAAAGGTGCGCGAAAAAGAAAATTTAGAGAAAAGCTTGGATCAGTCATTTAATGAAATAAAGCGGCTAGAGCAGGAGTCATCTGTTTTAGACTATAAAATTGCTCAGTCTGGAGGAATGAGAGGAGTTGCTCTTACAATGGAGCAACTCAAGCGGGCGATTGCTGTTCAAGAGAAGATATACGATCAATTAAAAGCACAATATGAATTATTAAAGGTAGAAATGGCAAGTGAAAGTCCTATGTTTCAGATATTGGATATGCCGGAAATACCGGAAAAAAAATCCGGTCCGTCGCGTGCAAAAATATGCATTATTGCATTTGCAGGGGGGCTGTTTTTGTCTATTTTTCTTGCATTCTTTTTGAATGCTGTACAGGAAATACGGCGAGATATTACAGCCATGGCAAAGTTCTTGCAAAAAAAGGAAGCACTGCATGAAGTATAAACTCATTTTATTCGTCTATGTGTGTTTTATTGCAGCTTTCCCTTTATTTGCGGATTCAAGCTCGACAATTGATGCGCCGACAAAACAGCGGGCTCAGCAAGCGATGGCAAATCCCGATTACCGCGTTTTGCCGGGAGATATTTATCATCTGGGATATACAGCTGGGCAAACAGCAGTGCAATACGATATTGTTGTAGATGCAAGTGGTATAATCCGTGTGTCAAATCTAGGGGTGGTGAATACCAATGGTAAAACATTTATGACTGTTAAAAAACAGGTTGAAACGCTTATTTCGCAAAATTATCCGCTGGGTGCAGTGCAATTTGTACTTGCCAGTCCTAGTTCTTTTAGTGTAATTGTAAAAGGAGAAGTTTCTAAAACAACTGAAGTAAAAGCATGGGGGCTGATGCGGGCTTCTCAGGTGATCAATGGATTGTTAACAAATTTTGCTTCAAACCGTTATATTTCTATTACGGGAATTTCAGGAAAAACAATTGAGTATGATTTGTTTAAAGCTATTCGGGATGGAGATTTACGGCAAGATCCGTATGTGTCGCCTGGTGATGTTATTACTATTCCGCGTGTTAAGCGGCGTGTTACCCTTTCAGGATCGGTTGAGCGGCCCGGCGTATATGAAATGGATGATAATGAAACACTGAATACTCTTATCGAACGTTACGGTAATGGCTTCACTGTAGGTGAAGGTGTTGATAAAGCGCAAGTAAAAATTGTGCGCATAAAGGATGATGGCACTGCAATTCCCGATACTTTTTTTGTTGATATGGACAAAGAGGCCGAAACATTTTCTGTACTGCATAAAGATACGGTGTATGTGGAAAAACGGCAAATTTTACAGACAAATATATATATTGAACTACCTGCTACAGCCTCCGGTTCCGGACAGCCGTTAGGAAAAACTAAAGTTATATCCATTGCATTTGTGCCGGGTGATGATTTTGTGTCACTGATACGTCAGAATATGCAGCTTTTTACTGCAGCTGTTACAGCTGATACTAGTAGTGCTTATATTTTTCGGCAAGGGAAACAGTTGCCTATCAGCTTAAATAAGGTTTTGTTCGATGCTGCGTATAATGAAAATATTCCTATAGAACCCGGGGATAGGCTTATTGTTCCCGAAATAGAACAAACTGTAACTGTAAACGGGGCTGTAATGCGCCCCGGCGCATATCCTTATACACCGGGACGTAAAAGCGATTTCTATATTGCCCTTGCCGGCGGTTTTGACTATCAGCGTAATTCCGGGGGAGCTATTACTATCACGGATGTATATGGGAATAAACTTGGAAAAAACGATATAGTTGGTCCAAATACGATTATATCGGCACGCACTAACGCATTTATGTATAATTTCAATATCTATATGCCGCTTATCACTGTAACGGCAACGATTCTTGGTATTATCACCTCTATTTTAGCTCTCACAAAGCGATAACTCTAGAGGACCTCTAAAAAATTCAATTTTTAGAGGTCCTCTGTATTTTGTGGTTTTGAGGCTTTTATGATTCTGTTCATTTCTTTCCTTATTATTCTCGCAATGCTGTCAACCAAGATCAGTGATAAGTTTGGGCTGCCGCTTCTTATCGGCTTTATTCTGATCGGTGTACTGGTTGGTAGTGATGTGCTTAATCTGTTTTATTTTGATAACGCCTTGCTTACTAAGCAGATTGCAGATATTCTTTTGATATTTATTATTTTTGACGGCGGTTTTTGTATCACAAAAGAAACATTTAATCGGGTTGCCGGTCCTTCAATGACGCTGGCTACCTTCGGTGTTGCAGTAACCTCTGTAGTTCTCGGCTTTTGTATTCACTTCTTACTCAAATTTGATTTAACCTATTCAATGCTGATTTCTTCCATTATTTCTTCAACTGATGCTGCCGGGGTCTTTATGATTACAAAATCGAACCCGATTAAAGATAAACTCGCAGCAACGCTCAATGTTGAATCCGCAGCAAACGACCCAATGGCAATTTTGCTTACGCTGACGTTTGTGCATATTGCAAAGGGGGCGTTTCAAATCCCCGGGTTGGCTGTTGCGCAGCTGATCTGGCAATTTGCCGGTGGTATTTTTATCGGCTTTATCGCATTTAAAATATCCGTATCCTTATTTAATCGGCTCGAATCGGATAATAGAGGTAACTATAATGTATTGATGCTCGGTTGTATTCTCTTAGCTTATGGCGGTGCAGAATTATTACAGGCAAACGGTATTATTGCCGTGTTCTTTATGGGATACTGGATCGGTAACACCGCCTTTCCCGCAAAGCGCAGTGTCGGCAACTTCCTTGAAAGTATTTCAACTATCTTTAACATCACGCTCTTTATTATGCTTGGTCTTTTGTCATTCCCGCATCGGTTTGTCCATATTTGGAAAGAAGCGCTCATCATTGTCGCTGTGATGATGTTTGTTGCCCGTCCTATTGCCGTACTGCTTTCTGTGATTCCGTTTCAGTATACCCGAAAGGAAAAATTCTTCATTATGTGGGGCGGTATAAAGGGCGCTGTTCCCATTGTACTTGCTACCTATCCGCTTGCAAACGGATTGGACGAAAACGGTTTCATCTTTGATACTATTTTCTTTGCGGTTATCCTTTCCTGTATTATTCAGGGAACTACCCTCGCACCGCTTGCCCGTTTGCTCAAATTTACCGACCCCAAAAAACCGGGTTCACTGTATGCTGTAGAGTTGTACTCGCTTAAAGCAAGTGATATAGATATTTTTGACGTTTATATCGAAGATTATGCCGCAAGCATCGGCAAAAAAATTCTTGAGCTTAATTTAGATAAGGACACACTGATTAGTTCTATTGTACGTGACGGCAAAATTATCTTCCCAAAAGGTGATACCATTATAGAAAAACACGATATTCTCTATGTACTTGCCCATTCGGCGAAGATAAAAAGCATTACCGCACAGCTGAATGAACAAGAAGCATAATAGAAGGAAGCTCAAGTTTTTAGAAGTTCCTTTTCGATTCTAAAATGAGGATCATCAAAGGTATCTAAATTACGAATATTGCAGGGAATTAATGAACTAGAGGCACCTTCATTATGTCTATACTCAAATATGTAAATATGTTGAATATATGTATGAACGAGAAAAACTAAACCGAGCATTGTTGATAAACGGTGACAGCTTTCGCAGAATGAAAGAAATGCCTGAAGCTTCGGTAGACCTTATTCTCTGTGATCCTCCCTATAATTTGTCTGAATATTCGACGGGGAATATGAAGTTTGAATGGCGCGCAGAAATAAATAACGATGTCGCAAAATGGGATTTACTTCCATTTCATCCCTCAAGATTAGTCGATGATTTTAAGCGTATTCTAAAACCGACCGGAAATATTTTCATATTTACAAGCTATAATTTAATCGGAAAATATCATGAAGTCTTTGATCCGGTATTCGATACATTTCAGTTTATGGTATGGCATAAAAAAAATCCCGTACCGAATATCAGAAAGTCATCGTTTTTGAATAGCTGTGAATTAATTGTGTGTTTATGGAATAAGGGACATACATGGAATTTTTCAGCACAAAACGAAATGCATAATTTTATCGAAACGCCGATTTGTATGGGGAAAGAAAGAATAAAGGAGCCAAAGCATCCTGCACAGAAACCGCTTGCTGTCTTAGAACATATTATTAGAATCGCTTCAAATGAGGGGGATATTGTATTCGATCCGTTTATGGGGGTTGGCTCTACCGGTCATGCTGCTTTAAATCTTTCACGTAAATTTATCGGTATGGAAATTGACCCTGTATATTATCAAGCTACTGTGAAACGGTTTGAGCAATTATCCCAAGCATGTCATAACACCTCAGATGTAGAAGATGGCACGAAGAATACAATATCCTATGCACAAAATATAGACTCTATCAGTTTTTAGGGTAGGGTTGTAGATTTGTGCTGAGTAACCCCGCTTTTTGTTTGATGGTGAGAACTCGCAGTACTGCTTCATCCAGCTGCTTTGCGAACTCGGTGTCGGAGCGGGCTTTTTCTGCAATAGCGGAAATAAGCGGATACACTGCGGGGAGGCTGCTCATCACCATATCGCAGCCGGCAGCGATCGCACGCACGGCATTTTCTGCGGGTGTTGCTCCATTCTGCCGCAGTGCCTGCATCGCAATGTCATCGGTAATAATGAGTCCGGAAAATCCGAGTTCATTTCTTAAAAGTGAAATACCTTTTGCAGAAAAGCAAAACGGTACCGCTTCTACTGCGGGTACGGTGATATGGGAAACAAGAACTGCTGCAGCTCCTGCTTTGATCGACGGGATAAAACTTGCACAATACTGAGTGCGGAATGTTTCATAGTCGGTCTCCAAGATCGCTGCCCCTTTATGCAAGTCTGCGGCACCGTTACCGGGAAAGTGCTTGACTGTTGCGCATATTCCTGCATCCTGCATTCCGCGTACAGCAGCTGCCGCGTATTGGGCTGCTGTTTCAGGTTTATCGCTGTATGTCCGTGATCCGAGCGCTGCTTGGTTTTGTGCTGTTCGGGCTTCTGCAACCGGTGCAAGGTTGAGCTGTAGTCCCAGCTCCTTCATTTGCTGTCCGACCCGGCGGTATAATGCTTCGGTTTCTTCTACGGAAAGATGTTGTCCGATTTCTTCAGCAGCGGGGAGGGGAGCGGTGATGCGGCGGGTGCGGTATACCGAGCCGCCTTCATTATCGAGCGCGTAGATCGGAGGCAGGAAGGTATACTTTGCAGCGTGTGCAGCAGCTTCCCACTGTTGATTTGCCGATGCCAAAAATGAACGCACCTCTTGCGCTGTTTCTGCAATATTATAGCCAAAGAGGATAATTGCACCGGGAACGGTGCCCTTAAATGCAGCAATACTTGCGGCATCTGCCTTTGTCCGCCCTGCAATATTCACCATTAAGACCTGTGCAGCTTTTTCTTCAAGGGTAAGCTGTGTGGCAATAGCACGGAGGCTGCTGCCGGTTTGACCTGCTGCAGAGCCGTCGCTTGTGTGTATTACCGCAGTGCTGGATTGTGCGGGAGTATTGCCGGTATAGGCTACGGAAGACGGTATACGCATTGCAGAAAAGCCTTGCGCACATAACAGTTGAAGACTGAAAATAACAGCAGCTGCAAGGAGCTGTTTCTTGTGTGATAATTGGATCATAAAATGTAGCGAGTGATAGTGCAGGGGAGCGGAGCGGTAAACCGAAAATACGAACATAGCAATCAACGGGAAACGGGCATGTCTCAAAAGTTGGTTACTTTTTCGAAATCCCCATTTCCCGTAATCGGGTATATACTAGACCTGTTCAGAAACTCAAGTTTCCGAATAGGTTTACTGTGTCCGCTTACCCCCTAGTGGGAGTCGTTACTGGATTTCTGCGAGTAAGTCGCCTTCTCCAACCTGTGTGCCGACTGCTGCGGTAAAGTGAACCGTACCGGCTGCCGGAGCATTGATTTCCAGTTCCATCTTCATCGATTCGAGCATGATAACGGTTTGTCCTTCACTGACCTTTGCGCCTTCTGCAACGGTGTAGCGGAGGAGGGTACCGGTTACCGGTGCGAGCAGTTTTGCTCCGCTGCCGCTTGCTGCAGGTGCCGCAGCCGGTTTCGGCGTTGCTGTCGGTTGGGCTTTTGGTGCTGCTGGGGCGGGAGTTGCACTACCGGCGGCATCTTTTACGGTAACCGAATAGGCGGTACCGTTTACCGTGAATGTTCCGTTGGAAGAAGACACGGCATAATCAGTTCCATTGACGGTTACGGTATAGGAACCGCTGCTCTTGCGTGCTTCCGGTTTCTTTTCTGCTGCTGGAGCAGTGAACACAACCGGTCCTTTTGAGCGTTCTTTAAAGAACTTAGGAGCAACCTTCGGGAACATTGCGTAGGTAAGAATATCTTCGATGGAATTGCCCGCTCCGTTTTCTTTTGCTTCAACCTTAATTTTATCCAACTCATTCGGGATAAAGTCGGCAGGACGGGCTGTTACGGGAGCTTCAGCCTTTGCTTCTGCTAAGGCTGTTTTTACCAGTTCTTCGTTGCACGGTGCCGGCGTTTTTCCATACCGTCCGATAAGCAGGTCGCGTGTTTCCGCTGTCAGTTTCTTATAGCGTCCAAAGAGTACGTTAAATACCGACTGTGTTCCAACAATCTGGCTGGTCGGGGTAACAAGCGGGATATAACCGCAATCTTTCTGCACAATCGGGATTTCTTTTAGTACTGCGTCGATCTTATCGGATGCTTTTAAGTCGCGGAGCTGATTTTCAAGGTTGGAAAGCATACCACCCGGTACCTGCGATACCAGAATACGGGTATCAGCACCGAGAAAGCTGGATTCAAACTGAGCATAGTGCTTGCGTACTTCACGGAAATAAGCGGCAATCTCTAACAGCAACTTTATATCCAATTCCGTGTCCATATCGGTACCGCGGAAAATTTCTACCATTGTTTCAGTCGGGCTGTGAGAAGTTCCCATAGACATCGATGAGATAGCGGTGTCCAAAATATCTGCACCGGCTTCAGCAGCTTTCAGCAGTGTTGCAACGGACAATCCGGTTGTCGCATGGGTATGGATATTGATAGGAATGTTGGTTTTTTTCTTAATAGCAGTTATCAAATCGAATGCTTCAAACGGCTTTAAAAGACCTGACATATCTTTAATACAGATAGAATCTGCACCGAACTCAGTATAGGTTTTTGCAAGCTCAGCATAGTTTTCTATCGTATGGTAGGGTGTCGTTGCATAAGAGATAGCCATTTGTACATGCTTGCCCGTTTTCTTGGCAGCATCTGCAGCACGTTTTAAGTTGCGGGGATCATTTAGAGCATCAAAGATACGGAATACCCCGACTCCGTTATCGGCAGCAGTTTTCACAAAGGCATCGACAACATCATCGGCGTAGTGCCGGTACCCAAGCAAATTCTGACCGCGCAGCAGCATCATAATGGGGGTATTCGGTAATGCCTTATGCAATGAACGCAACCGCTCCCATGGGTCTTCATTTAAAAAGCGGATACACGAGTCAAATGTTGCTCCTCCCCATGCTTCCAAACTCCAATATCCAACGCTGTCCAGCTTGCTGCAAATCGGCAGCATATCAGCTGTTGTCATACGTGTTGCATGCAAAGACTGATGTGCGTCCCGCAACACTAAATCGGAAATCCGAACCTTTTTCGCCATAATTACTCCTCTATAATGAGCATCCGTTTTGATTCTCGCTTACGGTGTTTTGAACTTTATTCTATAATGATATTGCTTATTTGAGCTTTATGCAAGGCGTTGTGAACGTTTACATCTTCGTTTATACATTGCAAGAGGTATTACTCCAAAAAGCAGCGATGTTCCGGTTGCAGCTGAAACTCGATCTTTTCTGATGTGCATGTTCTCTTATCGAAAAAGATAGTTTACGAAGGTACATTTATTAGCAATGGTATCTTATGCCGATGCCGAGAGTTCATACAGTATGAAATAAAGCGCTGTACCCCGATGCTTTACGTCGGGGTGTTGATTTGCGTTTATGTTTTGAATTTAGCGACTTCACTTACCAAGCTCTTAATACTCTGTTTATTCTTTTGCGTAATTTCATTGACTTCTTGTACGCCATTGTTAATCTGTACCGCTCCTGCAGCCATTTCGTTCATACTTTCTGTGATAATGCGGGTAAGATTATCCAGTTTTTGCATCTCTTCCGCAACGCTCTCTCCTCCTTTCAGCATTTCCTCGGAACCGGCCTGTACTTCTATTGTTACCGTGTTTATACTCTTAATGGCTGTCAGTACTTCCTTACTACCGTTTTCCTGTTCCCGCATTGCTTCCGTGAGCCGGGCGCTCATTTCTTTAACTTGCTCAGCAAGGCTGAATATTGCATTGAATTTCGCTTCTACCGTTTTAGAAGAAGCAGAAAGCGTTTCAATTTCTCCGCTCAATGTTTTCAGTGTTGCCGTAATCGTCTTACCCTGTGTTGCAGAATCCTCTGCCAGCTTTCTAATTTCGTCCGCAACCACAGCAAAGCCCTTACCAGCCTCCCCTGCGTGAGCTGCTTCTATCGCTGCATTCATCGCTAAAAGGTTAGTCTGCGAGGCAATATGCTGAATAACACTGCTCGCTTCTATCAGCGAACCTGATTCTTCGGCAATCTTCTGCGTTACGGTATTAGTAGTTACAAGCGTTGCTTTACCGTCGCCGGTCGCTGTTGTAAGACTTTTGACTACCTCATCGGTTTTGCCGAGTGTTTGTCCGATAGAAGCAATATTCGCAACCATTTCTTCTACAGAAGATGAAGACTGTGCGACACTTGCCGCCTGTGTTTCGATACTGGTATTCAACTGCTTAATGGTGCGGACAATCTCTTCAACAGTCGCAGCGGTTTCGGTAACACTGGCAGCTTGAGTGAGCGCCTGCTGCTTAATCCCGTCGATATTTGCACTGATTTGATTTACTGCACTTGCTGTTTCAGTCATATTGGACGCAAGCTCATTACCGATTTCTTCCATTGTTTTTGAATTTTTTCCAACCGCTTGTATTGAAGCTCCGATTTTAGCGATAGTCTCGTTAAAGTATTCGGATAAATCCGTAACCTCATCATTACCGTGTATCGGTAAACGTACCGTTAAATCTCCTTCGCCTTCGGCAATATTCCGCAATGCAAAAACGGCTTTTTGTACTGGTTTTACCATTGCTCGGGCAATAAAGAAAATAATTGCAAGCGCAATAACTAAAATAATTGTACCGATACCGATCATAGAACTACGCAGCGCATTCACCGTTCCCATAAACTCATCTTGCGGCACGGTGATAACAACAGTCCAATCGGTAGCTTTTATTTTAGCATACGAAGCAATGTTTCTAGTGCCGTTATACATATAAGTCCCAACTTCACTTTCATCAGAATCAATAGCATGTTGTGCAAATAGACCTAAAGATACAAGACTTTTGTCTGTTTTTGATTTTTCTATCATGTTCAGTCTATTTTTTACTGCGTCAAAATTTTTATGAGCAATAGCTACCCCCGTTGCATCGAGTATATAACAGTAACCGTTTTTCCCTACAACAATGTCGTTAATTTGATTTGTATACCATAATCCGTCCATATCAGCAATAAGAACTCCAATAACGTGTTTGGAATCATCATACACAGGAACTGCAATATCGGCAACGAACGAATTTCCGGTTCTTTCATCGATATAGGGCGCTCCGCAAAATCGTTTTCCCTGCATACCGTCTATAAACCATTGCTCATGTGCACAAGAAGGTGTTGAGCCGTCTAAGAATTGAATAATCCCGTTTTCATCAGTTATATACAAAGCGCATAAGACTGTGTTGAATTGACTTTCTTGAGCAAGCATTTGCATTTTTTCCATATATGAAATATTCGGATCTCGCAAAAACGGCATCCGGGCAATACCTTCGAGAAATTGCCAAAATGCGGTGATGCGTCCGTCAATAATTTCTGCTGTATCTGCCGCTTTGTCGATTAGATGAGCTTCTACTTTTTCAGTTACGGCTTTGTGAGCGGTTCTGACTGCAAGCAAACCTTGAATAGTTGAAGCAAGAGCAATCAATAACCCGAAGATAAGAATCAGTTTGAAGCGAAGAGAAAAACGCTTTTTCATTAAAAAACTCCTGTATATTATGTAGGGGGATTTTTTTCTTTTTTTTCGATAAAAAGAAAAAAATTCCCCTACGACCATCGCCCAAGAATTG
>NZ_JBQNBW010000060.1:0-16953 GCF_052169735.1 Treponema sp. | reverse complement strand
CAATATTATTGCAGACGGTTTCAGGCTCAATGACGCTATTCACTCAGAGTACCTGCTGCAAGAAAAGACAGCGCATACTGTACTGACGGATGTGCTTGAGGTACATTTTTTGGACTTGCAAGCAGCAAAAAAGGCGAAAGAAAAAGGGAAAGCTGCTGGTAAGCGCAGTCAGCTTATTAACTGGCTGCGATTTATAGGAGCAACGAATAGGAAGGAGCGAGCGATGATAGCAACGAAGTCACCGGTATTACAAATGCTGAATGAAAAAATAGACGTATTAACTTTATCGCCGACAGAACGGAAACTGTATGAGTCAAGAATGAAGCTGAAAAGCGATATAACGACCATCTCAGAGACGCAATTCAGTGCAGGGGTTGAACGGGGTAAATCACTTGGACTTGCTGAAGGTAAATCGCTCGGTCTTGCCGAAGGCTCACGGCAAAAAGCCTTCGAAACAGCGCGTAACTTACTTGTGATAGGTTTATCTATTGACAATATCGCAAAAGCAACCGGTTTGACCGTACAGGAAGTAGAAACACTGAATTAATGATTCGTGCGGAGAGGTTCATACCCCGGCGCTTTGCGACGTAATAAGGGGTATGAACCTCGACTGCAACCACCTTATGAGAACAACATACCACGATGCTCTGCGTCGGGGTATGTTGATGATAAAAAGTTTCTCGCTTTTTATACTGCGGAATCCCTGTTAAGAAAAGGATATTTGTGTGATTCATTTTCAACGCCCTGTATTTTTTCTGCTTCTCCTGCTTGTACCGGCTTTTGTACTGCTCCGGCGTGCCGGTGTACTGCGTGCCGTATCGTTACCGCTGCCGCTGGGGAACTGGAACGGCTTTATCCCTAAAAAATATCCTCGAGTATATATTTTACACCGGCTTTCGCAATATATGCTTGCCGCAGCGTTTATACTGACCGTAACAGCGCTGGCGGAACCGGTTCGCCAAACTGCAGAGGCGCTGTATGCAACTCCCGGGCAGGCACTCATGTTTGTTATTGACAGCAGTCCTTCAATGGCAGCGCAGGATATGGGAATGCAGACAAGGCTTGATGCAGCAAAGCAGATGATACACGCATTTACGGAACAGTATGCGGGGGACTCTTTCGGATTAACAGCACTGGGAAGTTCCGCTGCCGTGCTGATTCCTCCAACGATTGACCGGCAGACATTTTTAACACGCTTGGATCAGCTGCATGCCGGTGAGTTTGGCGACGGAACCGCTATTGGCATGGGGCTTGCATCTGCGGTGCTGCACCTTACTCAGTATTCTGCTATTCCATCCTCTATTATCCTTTTTACCGACGGCGATAATAATACCGGTGAGATTCATCCCCGTGCAGCTGCCGAGATTATCAAGCATAAAAAAATAGGCTTTTACATTATCGGTTTGGGAAAGTCCGGCTATGCACCGATTAAGTACTTTGATCCTATTCAGCAAAAAGAGATTTCCGGTACATTGCACACCGTATTCAACGAAGCAGAACTGCAAAAAACAGCACGGTACGGCAACGGGCGCTATTTCTCAGCAAAATCTCCGGAAGTTCTAGCAGAAATTTTTCAGCATCTGAGTCAAAAAATACCGGCGACACAGCCTGCCCGCACCGTCAATAAACTTCATTATCTTGACCGGACGTTACTGCTTATTGTCTTAGGTCTCGGTGCAGCAGCATGGCTGATCCGCAGAATTGGTATGCAGGCGGTGTCCTAATGATTACCTTTGAAAAACCGCAGTTCCTCTTGTTTATGCTCTGTGCCGTGCCTGCATGTATGCTCACACTGTACCGTTTGCATCGGCTGGTGCAGGGGTATGGTGCAGATAGCGCCGGGATCCAGCAGCTGGTGCGGACAGTGCGGCTGCGGATGCTGCTGTGGGGGATGGGTTGGTGCTGCTTGTGTATTGCGGCAGCCGTCCCGCTCTGGGGCACCCGGCAAGTTTCAACGGTTAAGTTCGGGAATACCGTTATCTTTGCCGTCGATATTTCCCGCAGTATGACAGTTACCGATATTGCACCGAATAGGCTTGAGTTTGCTAAACACTACGTGCATTTTTTGCTGAGCCGTCTTCCGGAAGCTGCGTGCGGGTTGGTTACCGTAAAGGGGCAGGGGGTACTTGCTGTTCCGTTAAGCTATGATCATCAAAGCCTTGTTACAGCGGTAGAATCTCTTTCTCCGTTTAGTGCAACCGCTGCGGGCAGTAATTTGGAACAGGGTCTGCGTACGGCGCTTGCAGCTTTTCAAGAAAACAGGCTGACCGGTAAGACCATTGTACTGTGTACCGATGGCGGGGAGACGGCTGGTTCTCTGCTGCGTATGATACCCCGGCTCCGGCAAGAAAACGTACAGCTTATTATTATCGGGTTTGGAACAGCGGAAGGCGGCAGTCTTTCTGTTCTCAATGAAAAATACGAATCAGTACTGCAGCAGAGTAGCTTAGCTGAAGATGTGCTCAAACGTGCTGTGCAGCAAACGCTGAACGGGAGTTTTTATATTTCCGCACTGGAGCCGGGATCAGCATGGAAGGTATTGCAGTCATTGCAGGATAGCAGTGCACACGGCGAAAAAATTCACTATGTACAAAAACCGGTACGCAGAGCCTTTGAATGTATCGCCGCAGCGCTTTTACTGTTTTGCGCCGGTTTCTTTGCAGGAGGACTGTATGAAAAAAAAGATACATAACAGGTTCTTGCTGTGCATTGTGATTACTGCCGTGTTAGGGGCGGGATGCAGTGCAGAGCGCCGTGTACAGTTCGCCCATTTAAAGGGTACCTTAGCGTGGAAACAAGGGGATTGGAATAATGCAGTGCTTTCCTTTTGTGAAGCGGAAGATACCGCAGCTGCGCTTTCGGATTCTAAAACAGCGCCGTACATAGATTTCGCCCTTGCTTCCTCCTATATCATGCAGGGTGAAGATAAGGCAGCGCAGGGAAAATTACAGAAGATTTCCGATGATTCGCGGGAGATACTGCGGTCTCAAGGATTCTATCAGCAGGGGATTATCGCATTCCGAGAAAAAAAATATGCTGATGCAGCAGCCTTGTTTAGAAAGTCTCTGGAGCTGAATGGTGGCGACAGGGATGCAAAGATAAATTATGAAATAAGCAAAAAATTAAGCGGTAAGCAACGGGATATGCGGTATCAAGCTCCCCAAAACATTGTTGAAGAGGAAGATTCCTATGCTGCCGACTCCATTATTTTAGATATTATCCGTAAAAGAGAGCAAGCTGAATGGAAAAAAACACAACAGGAAGCAGAGCCTTCTATCAACGACTATTAAGCCAGCATCGCGTATTAAGCCGGCAACGGCTATCAAGCCAAGGCATAGTACGCTGTCTAGTAGTGAGTGTAGTAAGCCAGTGCTTATTCAGCGGATGGCTGTTATGGAGGCGGCTTCTCTCCGGTCTATTTTTGTGCAGCCTATTTTTATGCAAAGGGTTGTTATGCAGCCGGTTTTTATGCAAACGGCAGCGTTTTCCCAGCGCTCGGTACTGTGCTGCACTGCTGCTGTGCTGCTCTGCCGTGCTGCTTTATGGGCAGGATGCCGGCAGTGCGATTGAGGTGCGCCTCAACGCCGATGAGTTTTTTGCCGGTCAAGAGTTGGACATAGACATACTGATACGGCATGATGCCCTGTCTCTTCGGCGCAACCGGGATATGCCGAATTGTATACTTGAAGGGCAAAACTCAGCGGTTCAGCTACTGCAAAGCAGCAGTATTCCCGAACAAGACGGGCTGCACCTGCGCTCCCGCTACCGTTTTACACAAACCGGTACCTGTACCCTCGTGCCGGTACTGCAATGGAAGCGGATGCGGATTGAATTGAAGCCGCTGCATCTTACAGTGCATGAACCGCCGCTTTCGGAACAGACTGTCTTTCTTTGGAAGCTGTATACTTCCGATGGGCTGCCCGTAGCAGAGGAAACAGTTGCGGAGCAGGGGCAGCCCTATCTGCTCTGCCTTACTGCAGCGTTTTATGTCCCCGGCTATGAAGCACAGTATCGCGGCTATCTCCGGCGGGTTGCTGCCTCCGCGGAAAACACCGGGGCAGCCTTGCTTGCAGCACCTGCGGGCAGCGCCGGCGGTATATCAACTGCCGCTTCTACGGGTAGTGCTGAACACACTCCGCCGGTAGTACCTGCGAGTAGTTCCGGCAAAACTTCTCTTGCGGGAGCTGCTGCGCTGCCTCTTCCTGCGGGAATACTCAGGATTGACTGCCCTGCTGCTGAAAACGCTGCAGTGGAGCCGCTGGATGCCGCGCAGCTTCCGGCAGCAATTATTGAAGCGGAAATAAGCAGAACTGGTTCCGGTCAATCCCCTATTCTAGCCGCATTCCGGTGGATTCCTCTTTCTATCGGTATGCAAGCTCTCCCGCAAGCTGCTATATTCCTTGATTCCGGTGCGAAGGTTGTCAGCCAACTCCGTAACCTGCGGGTTATACCATGGAGAGATGCTTTATCTGAAGATGATATGGAAAAGGGGATGGAGCGGGCAGCTCATGTAAATGGCGCTGGGCAATTACCCCATGCAGCCTTTACAGAAAAGCTGCCGGAACAGCCTCCGAACGGTTCAGCGCTCAGTGTGCAGGAAGAAATTGGGTCTGCTCACCGTATTGCCTCATTGCGGCATCGGGAACTGACAGCGGTATTCCCTTTTGCTGCCCGGTATGAACGGAAAAAACTGGAAACAGCGCTGGGAATTGTGCAGCCGCTGCCCCTCTATCCTGCAATCTACGGGATTTTGGCAGCCGTTTTTACCGTGTTGCTGCTGAGCGGTGTGGTATGGCTCAAGTTCCGTAATAAAAAAGGCGGTATGATTGTAGCGCTCATTCTTGCGCTTTGTTGTACAGGAATTGCTGCCGGTCTTTTTAACCGGACTATGCAGCCGCAAGCTGTGTGTATAGCATTAAGTAATGCAGCTTCTGTGCGCCGCATACCGGAAGCAGCCGGCAGCATTGTCTATCGGCTTGCATTGGGAGAAAGCGTTTGGATTGTACGGCAAACAGCTCTTTGGTGTTATGTAAAAACAGCAGGGGGCATTACTGGCTGGGTACCGCAAGATACACTCGCAGTATGCGGAACAGCCTTATAGGGTAGGCATTAAGGAGCTGCTCAAAATAGCGGTTATTCATGCGTTGGGATAATACTCACATGCCGCGCCAGGGTATGTTGATTTTTTAGAGGCTCTCCATCATTTAAGAAATAGAAAGGATATGCCGAAAATAAAAGCTGGAGGTTTTTATATGTATCTGTGCGGCTGTACCATAAAAAAAGAAAGAGCTGTTCTTTTTTTGCTTTTTCTCATACCGCTAACGGTTATATCCTGTGTTAGCGAACCTAAAAGAGTAGAAAATAATCTTGTAACGATGGTAAAAGCTCGCGATATAGAAGGAGTTAAGGCTCGTTTCAGCACCGAGGAAATCAATACTAAAGATTCGGACGGATATAGCCTGCTGCATATTGCTGTCCGGCAAAATGATGCAGCGCTGACAGAGTACCTCCTTTCCATGGGCGCTGATAGAGAAGTACGCGATCCTGAAGGAAATACTGCGCTCATTGCCGCTGCTGAGGCGAATGCGTGGAAGGCTGCTCAGGTGCTGGCACAGCATAATGCACAGATTTTTGCACGCAATCAAGATGAGGTTTCCGCTTTCCAGCTTTTTTATGATAAACACCAAACAGCAGTACTATTGAACGCACAGACGGTATTGCAGCAAGATGAAGATGGAAATACACTCCTGCATTATGCTGCAGGCGTATTAGATCAAAACCTCACCGCTGCGTTGCTGACAGCCGCAGGGGATAATACCGGAGCCTTGATACAAACGCCGGATTCACAAGGGCTGTCTGCTTTAGGAATTGTCTATACTAAGCCTTATGAGAAAGCGGCTGCTGCTATTGCTGCCGCCCTACTGCAAGCCGGAGCAGCCCCGCTGAATGGGGAGTTTGCAGCTTTTGAAAAGGCAGCAGTTCAGCGTAATTACGCCATGCTTTTTGCAGAAGGGCAAACAGCGCTGCATTTTGCAGCAGCCGCAGGACACACTGGTTTTGTGCAGTATCTGCTTGAACAAAAAGCGCCGGTTGATGCTAAGAACTCGGCAAATATGACCCCACTGCATGAAGCCGTCCGGAGCGGACAGACTGAAACAGCTGCTCTTCTTCTTAATGCAGGCGCGCAACCCGATGCCGCTGCTGCACTCGGAAATACAGCGCTTCATTTTGCCGTAACAGCCCCTCGTAATACCGAGTTAGTTACACTTTTGCTTGAGAAAAAAGCAAATCCTTCTCTAAAAGATGAGTATGGTGAGACCCCGCTCCATATTGCCGTACGGGTTGGTGCCGATGCCGAAATACTGACAGCGTTAACTCAGGCAGGAGCTGTTGTAAATGAGCGGAACAAACGAGGCGAAACTCCGCTTTTGCTGGCTGTAGTCCGGGATTTGCAAGATCAGGCAAATATACTGATAAACCTCGGCGCTGACATTCATGCGGAAGATACCGGCGGAACCACTCCTTTTGTCGAAACGGTACGGCATCATCGCAGTTTACTGCATACTATCGTAACGAACAAAACAAGTCCGCGGCAGGATTCTAAGGGCAGGAATGTCTTGCACCTTGCCGTTTTACTCAAAGCAGACAATTCTCTGACAGAATACCTTATTCAACAAAAAGCTCCTGTCAATACAGGGGATAAGGCAGGAAACACACCATTGCACTATGCCGTTGCTCATAACCGGAAATCAATTGGAGAGGCGCTGCTTGCAAATGGCGCTAACATATTTATCACAAACAAACAAGGAAATTCGCCGCTTAAAATAGCCTTTACGCAGAAAGAAGGACGTGAAGTATGGATTCTTACCGTCACAACCGTTTCAAGCGCTGACAGTAATGGCGATACGCCGCTGCACTATGCTGCATTATGGGGTATGAACGGTATTATTCCGCAAATTATAGCAAAGGGCGGTAATAGTAATGCAAAAAACACTAAGGGGGAAACCCCTCTTTTTACTGCAGTAAGAGCGAATAATCCGCAGACGGTACAAGCTCTGTTTGCAACAAAGGCTGCCCCGCCGCTCGACGGTTCCGCACGGGATATTTTCGGTAATACTGTTTTACATGCTGCCATCGGGTGGAATGCTCAGGAAGGAGCCGCTGCGGTGCTGAATGCACAAAGAGCAGAGGCAGCCGCTCTTTTGAATGCAAAAAATACTGCCGGAAAAACAGCGCTTCACCTTGCAGCTCAAAAAGGCGATGCTGCGTTTATTAGTCTTTTTATCAGTCATCATGCTGATATCAATATTGATGATGCAACCGGAAGAACTCCCCTCGTTGAAGCGCTCCGGTATGGAAAAACAAGTGCGGTACTCTTGCTTCTAAAAGAGGGAGCTTCACCGCTCCGGCAGGATATACAGGGACGGACAGCTCTCCATGAAGCAGTCGGAGCAGCTCCTGTTTCGGTAATTACTGCGCTCAGAGATGCGGGCGCCGATCCGCTTGTCCGTGACAGCTATGGAGCTACGCCTCTTTCCCGTGCATTGCGGCTGGGAAAGCCTATTCTTGATGCGGTTCTCGGTAATGATGCCTCACTGAGCAATTCCGACGGGGAAACACCCCTCCACATTGCTGTGCAGGAAAAAACCGATGAGGGAACCCTTCGCTATCTTATCTCGAAGCGTTATGCCGTTGATAAGCGGGATAAAACCGGCAGTACAGCGCTCTTGTTAGCAGCACAGCAAAATACACTGCCGCTGTGTTCGGTATTATTAGCTTCTGGCGCTGACCCCTTCCATGCAAATAACGAAGGAGAATCAGCAGTAAGGCTTGCGCTTACCCGCAATGCCGAGCTCTTACCGCTTATTCAAGAGAGCGCAGCAGAAAAAAACGATGCAGCCGGAAACGGATTGCTGCACTATGCAGCGCGGTATGCTTCTCAGGAAACAATACAAAAGCTGCTTACCGGCACACAAACCGATCCGGGTAAAAAGAATCTTGCCGGAGAAACTCCTGCGGATATTGCTGTCCGCTGGGAACGTCCGGAAATAGCAGCCTTGCTGCAAGTGCAAAAGTAGATGGAACGGGAATAGCGAAAAAGTAACCAACTTTTGAGACATCCCCATGCCATTGGGTGCTAGGGGTTACGCGCGGTTGTACGAAGAGCCGATGTCGAGTTCTGCCCTATATTTTGCCACAGTTCGCCGTGCAACAGATACTCCATACTGTTCTTGCAGCAAATCGGAAATCTTTTGATCGGAAAGTTTTCTTCCTGATTCCGCGCGTGCTGCAAGCAATTCTTTTATGCAATCTTTTATGCCTTCTTTTGTACCGGGGTTGCTATTCATAGTGACACTGCTTTCTTTTTGTCCTGTAATAGCATTTGTAAAAAAGAACCGCATTTCAAAAATACCCCATTTACACTGGAGATATTTGCCCGCTACCGTGCGGGAAACGGTAGACTCATGCACATTAAGCTGTTCGGCAATTTGCTGTTGAGTGAGCGGGACAAGCTGCTGTTTATCACCGGTTAAAAAAAAAGCTTCTTGCGCTGAGACAATTTTCTGCACTACATCCGAAATTGTTCTTTCGCGATGGTTTAGGCTACCGATAAAAACCAGGGCTTTGTGTATATGGTCTTTGATATAATGCTGCGTTTCAGGATTTTGGGTGTTGTTCCCAATAGCTTGAAATTGTGGGGAGATACTGAGAAGCGGTATTTCCAGATCATTCATCCGTAGAGTAAACGCTCCATCAGTATAATCCACAAAAGCGGTCGGTATAATATACTCTGCAGGGGTATTATCGTCTGCAACTGCTTTTCCGGGAAAGGGATTCAGCGAGGAGATAATCAAAAGAATCTGTTCAGCTTCTTCTTGACTGAGTTTATAGGGAACCGTACCGTCATTATTTATTCTCCGAGCAAGGGAAGCTGCCCGTGCTTTTTCCAAATAGGCAAAGCGGTGTTCAAGAATATCAATAGTATGCGCATAAAGCAATTCTGTTTTATGCTTTTGAAATAAGATTTTTGCTTGCACAAGCATACTTTGCTTAAAGTCTGTAACAGCACAGCCGATCGGATCCAGCTTTCGCACAACCGCCAAAGCGCGGCGTATGGTATGCCGTACCAGTACCGTATCTTTGACCGCTGTTGCGGGATTCAAATCAGAAGCAAAGAGCTTGGCAATCGGTACTGCATGAAATCCATCGCTATTCAAATTACCGATAATCCGTTCCGCAAAAGACATCGTTAGAGGATCAAGTTCTTGTAAATGTAATTGTGCTAAAAGATGCGGTTGTAAACCATTGGTATATTGGTCGGGAATATTTTCTAAAAAAGCCTGAAAAGAATCGCTTGCTTCTGCCGCAGTAGTGCCTCCAGCCCGATAAGGGATAACCTCTTCTGCAGCGGTGCTATGTACCGTATTTTTGCGTATTTTGCTGCCGGCTTTCGATGCCGGTGCAGAACGGATGCTGCCGTCCAGTTCCAGGGCAGGATTATCGCGTAATTCTTCAGCAATACGCTCACGGAGTTCTGCGGCAGACATTGCCAGCATATCAAGAGATTGAATCTGAGCCTGTCCCATCCGCTGTTCAAATCGCTGTCCAAGCGTCTGCCCAAACTGCGAAGCCATTATCGTCCTAGTGTAAAAGCAAATCCGGCAGAAACAGTACCTCCATATAAGGCAGTACCCGCAGTATGCGGAAGCGAATATGCGGCAACTTTCTTACTGGTTATTCCATTGTATATCATTGATATTCCTTCTGTTGTCTTTGCATATTGATAAAAAATCGAGCAAAATACAGCAAAAAAACGATGGCACTGCCAACTAAGCCGGATAGTGCCATGAAACGCCCAGCCTCCTTGTAAAACATCTACAAAGCGCAGATTTCGGGCATGGTGAATATCTTCTGTTATAGCCATGATATTGGGGTTAAGGTGCAAGTCGGTATTTAATGTTATCTTACGCGGGAATGAAACTTCCCAGCCGATTCCGATTGCCGGAAGCATTACGTGTTGTTGATAAGATACTGCAGCCTGTGTTATGGCAATTCTGGGAAGAGTCTCTGTCCATGGTTCGTACTGACCGTTCCTTTTTATTTTTGCATATTGCAGATACCCGTTGTATGAGTGCCATTTGATAACCGAATAATAAAAGCTGATCATCGGTTCTACGAGAACGGTAATACCTGCTTGCTTCATTCTTACACTTTGCGGCATAGCAATCTGCACACCTAATTTTGCCATCCACTGAATACCGCCGATTATATCGCATGCATGTTCCGACCGTTTGGTTAGTTCCGGCTGCAGCGGCAAGACTGTCATATCCTCAAAGTCTTTATCAATCATTGTGCCGGTTTTCATCGGCTGTAAAAATGACACAGTCCCTTCAATATGAATCCCTTTGGGAAGGTAGATACCTCCATGCAGGCTGTATGAAAAAGACGGCACAAGAGGCCAGCGAAGATCGCTTACTATAATGTTGCTCTGACATACATATTCCCGCGCTTCCATCAGCAGACCATTGCATGAAGCCGCGAGGAAACCGCTTACCGGAAAAATTTTTTTTGTGGATAACGGACTGTCGGGTTTTGCTCCCGTATGTGCAAAAGCGTGAGTGGTCAAAAAGAGCAGTATAGTGGAAATCAAACAAAAGCGAGGCAGCTGCATAACAAACTATAACGTGAATTGTAAAGATTGTCTATTGGTTTTTTTAGAGATGTCTAATATGATATACTCCTGAAAGGAAGTAAGATGAAAAAAGAAGATATTGCAGTGCTGGTGCAAAAGACATCAGCCTTTTTTGCTTCAAATGCGACACAATCATATCAATTCCGGGTAGAGCAGCTGCATAAGCTGGAAGCGGCGCTTGACCGGTACGAACAGCGGATCAGTGATGCTCTCTACAAGGATTTGTATAAGGCTCCGATGGAAACGTATATGACGGAAATCGGCATGGTACGGGAGGAAATCCGTTTTTTATTAAACCATCTGAAAAAGCTGATGAAGCCGAAGCGGGTGCGTACGCCGCTTAGTCATTTTCCGGCATCGAGTACGCTGTATTATGAGCCGTATGGCACAGTGCTGATTATGTCGCCGTGGAACTATCCGGTGAATTTGACACTAACGCCGCTTGCCGGTGCCATTGCTGCGGGAAACTGCGCAGTACTCAAGCCTTCAAACTACAGTCCTGCAACCTCTCACGTGATTGCTGAACTGATTGCAGAGACCTTTGATCCGGCATTTGTTACCGTGGTAACCGGCGGACGGGAGGAAAACACCGGTCTTTTGGAGCAAAAATTTGATTATATCTTTTTTACGGGAGGTACAGCAGTTGGAAAACTGGTAATGGAGGCAGCAGCACGGCATTTAACGCCGGTTACACTGGAACTCGGCGGTAAGTCTCCTTGCATTGTTGATAAAACAGCTGATATTAAAGCAGCAGCAAAGCGGATTCTTTTCGGTAAAATGCTCAACGGCGGACAAACCTGTGTGGCTCCGGACTACGTGCTGATTCATCAAGCGGTGAAGGATGCTTTTGTTGAACAATGCAAAATAATTTTACATGAATTTTTGCCCACGGAGGCATATACTTCCTGCAATATGACACGGATTGTTAACAGCAAGCATTTTGAGCGTCTGAGTACATTGATTGAGGGCGAAAAAATCGTGATTGGCGGAGAAAAAGATGTGCGCGGACGTTTTATACCGCTGACGGTGCTCGATGCTGTCAATTTTGAATCCCCTGTTATGCAAGAAGAGATTTTCGGTCCTATTTTGCCCCTTATCACCTTTACCGACCTGCAATGGGCAGCCGATCAGATACGTGCGCGTCCCAAACCGCTTGCCCTCTATCTTTTTACCAAAGATACCGCCGTAGAGCGGAAAATTTTGTCGGAGGTATCATTCGGCGGCGGCTGTATCAACGACACCATTGTGCACCTTGCGACACCGTTTATGCCCTTCGGCGGTGTTGGGGCAAGCGGCATGGGTAGCTATCACGGGAAGCAGAGTTTTTACACTTTCAGTCACGAAAAAAGCATACTCAAAAAATCCTTGTTGATTGATATTCCGATCCGCTATCATCCGTATAGCGAAAAGAACTTCAATTTCCTTAAAAAACTGATGTAATGCCGGCTCAGAGATGGAACACATAATCTATACCCAACCGTATGATTCTCCGCTGGGAAAACTGTTACTGACAGCTGATAATGCAGGTTTGACCGGACTCTGGTTTAACGGGGAGAAGTATTTTGCGCAGCATTCCGGACAGCTGCATGAGGAAAAAGATATCCCGCTTTTGCAGAAGACAAGGGCTTGGCTTGATATATATTTTTCAGGAAAAGAGCCGGATTTTTCTGTCCCGCTTCATTTTAATGGAACAGTATTTCAAAATGCAGTGTGGACGATACTGTGTACCATTCCGTATGGTAAAACAGTCTCCTATGGTGATATAGCCAAGCAAATCGCCCGGCAGCGGGGTATTCCTCGGATGTCGGCACAGGCTGTAGGAGGGGCTGTAGGACACAATGAAATTGCGATTATTGTACCGTGTCATCGTGTAATCGGGGCGAACGGCAGTTTAACCGGTTATGCAGGCGGTTTGGATAAAAAAATACAGCTTTTGACGCTGGAAAAAGCCCTGCCTCTGTCTGCCGGAGTAGCTGCATATTCATGCATTTGTAATGAGAAACGCTAAAAAATAAGCTAAGTTTTGAGCATGTCTCCTCGTATATTTTGAATAACCTGCTTGTATAGATAGATAAAATTCGGTATTCTAAAGCCGAAAATCGTGACAAGGAATGAAAGAGGATAGCAATGCGCATACGGAAAAACATTAGGGTTGAAATAGCTGTGGGGATGATGATGCTGATTATACTGATCGTAGCAGCAAATCTCCTCGGATTTGCTTTTTTTTCCCGCTATAAAGTACGTCAAATGGTCTTAGACCGGGCTATCAATCAAGTTTCTGCCACTGCACGCTATGCTGAATATCTTTTAGAGAATGTGCCGGACTATTTACCGGAATTACAGAAATTAGTCGAAAAAGAAGCTGCGCAGGACTCCGTTGCGTATGCCGTTATTATTGATAAAAATATTACGGCAATCGCTCATAGCGATCAGATTAAACTCGGAAAAGTATACAATGATGATTATACCATTGAAGGCGCGTCTAAAGGTGTGGTAAAAACATCCCGTTTTTATGCCGATGTGCAAAAGTATTGGACGTATGACATTATGTATCCCATCTATAAAAACGGGGTTATTTTCGGTGCATTGGATATTGGTATCCCTGAACAAGGTATTAAAGAAATTACACTCAATGTTACCAAGGTGCAGGTGACCATTGGTATTGCAGCGCTGATTTTCGGACTTACCATTATTCTATGGTTTACCCATCTTATTATGCGGCCTATTGAACAAATTATGCTGCTGCTCAAAGATATTTCGGAAGGAGAAGGTGATATTACCTGCCGTATGAGGATTTCCCGTACTGATGAGTTAGGACAGCTTGCCGGTTATTTTGATCTCACCTTTGAAAAAATTCAGACGGCAATCCAAGGAGTTAAAACTACAGCAAAAGATATGCAGGAGGCAGGTACCCAACTTTCCAATACCGTGCATGGTACGGTTTCAGCAACTGAAAACATGACGGAAAATATTTTGAATGTAAAGTCTCAAGTTTTGCAGCGAATTGTGGAAATTCAAGAGGTTTCCACAGCTGTCTCAGAGGTTACTCAGTCCATTGATGCATTAAAAACGACGATAGATGAGCAAGCAAAAACAGTAGGGCTGTCGGCAGATGCGGTAACCGGCATGGTTGCTAATATCCGGAATGTCGATTCTATTTTGGCAAAGCATTCCTGCGATCTTCATGCATTGGAACAGGAATCCGAAGCGGCACGGGGCGCGTTAGAAGACGCAACGATTACTACTCGAAAGATTAGCGATGCGTCTGAAGGTCTTATTGATGCAAGCGCCGTTATCCAGCACATAGCCTCGCAGACAAACCTTTTGGCAATGAACGCCGCGATTGAGGCGGCTCATGCGGGCGAAACAGGGAAGGGCTTTGCTGTCGTAGCGGATGAAATTCGTAAACTTGCAGAAGAAGCTGGCACACAGGGAAAGACAATCTCTTCTGTTTTGAAGGATTTAAAAACAGAAATCGATACTGTTGTAAGTGAAACCCAGAATGTGCACCAGCGGTTTCAAATGATATTTCAACTGACCGGCGAGGTAAAAAAACAGGAAGATATGATGAAGTCCGCTATGCAGGTACATAACACGGAGGCGGAACAGGTACTCAATGCAATGAACGAAATGAAGCAAACGACAAACAATGTCAGCAGCAGCGCTTTTTCCATGCTAGATAATACGAAAAGTATTTCGGCGCGGGTTTCACAGCTTGCTCTATCAAATAACACAACGGATCAGCTTGTTCAGCGTATGCTCAGCGCCACAGATGAATTGAAAAGCGCCGTTGAATCCGTTGCCGCATTGGAAATCAAAAATTCCGAAAACATCGCAATTCTGGCTGCTGGTGTGTCAAAATTCAAAGTATAGGAACCACGCTATACATATTAAGCAAAATTTTAGGGCAACTGCAAAATTTAAACAGATTTTTGCAGAGTCCTTTAAAAACAAGAGGTGTTATTATGCAAAAAAAATTATTGTTCTTTGCGGCTTTTTTCTCTACTGTGTTTGGCGGATTTGCGGCGGGCAAAACCGAAACAGCCGAACGGAAGTCCGGCTCCGACAAAATTATCATCGCGCACCGCGGCGCATCAGGCTATCTTCCTGAGCATACGCTGGAGTCAAAAACCCTTGCGTTTGCGCAAGGCGCAGATTATCTTGAACAGGATTTGGCAATGTCCAAAGATAATCATCTCATTGTTATTCACGATCATTTTCTGGATAACTTAACCGATGTCGCAGTCAAGTTTCCCAACCGCGCCCGCAGCGACGGTCGTTTTTATGTTATCGACTTTACCCTTGAGGAGTTGCGTCAGCTCAATATGACAGAAAACTTTGAGGTAAAGGATGGAAAACAGACAGCGGTATATCCCGGGCGTTTTCCGCTGTGGAAGTCATCATTCAAACTGCACACCTTTGAAGAAGAAATTGAGTTTATTCAAGGTTTGGAAAAAACAACCGGTAAGAAAGCAGGACTTTATCCTGAATTGAAGGCTCCGTGGTTCCATCATAAGGAGGGCAAGGATATAGCGGTTGCAGCACTGACTGTGCTTAAAAAATACGGTTATACCAAAAAGAGTGATCCGGTTTATGTGCAAACCTTTGATTACAATGAGTTAAAGCGGATTAAAACCGAGTTGTTCCCCAAATTCGGTATGGATCTCAAATTAGTACAGTTGGTGGGCTATAACGATTGGCACGAAACCGAAGAGCAAAACGAAAAAGGCGAATGGGTGAACTATGATTATGACTGGATGCACAAAGCTGGCGGCGTGAAAGAGATGCTCCGCTATGCCGACTGTATTAGCCCCGGTTGGTATATGCTGGTTGATGAAAGTTCGAAAGTAGGAGACATTAAGCTGACCCTTTTGGCAAACGAAATCAAAGCCGCAAAAGCAGACTGCCATCCCTATACGGTACGGAAAGATGCTTTGCCGGACTATGCCCGCTCCATTGATGAAATGTTCTCAATTCTCTTTGATCAAGCAGGAGCAACCGGACTCTTTACCGATTTCCCCGACCTTGGGGTTCAATTTGTGGGGAAAAAAGCCCGCTTTTAGCTAAATATTTTGGGGATGTCGAAAAACTAACCAACTTTTGAGATATCCCCAGCCATACCCGTGCAATTTATAACACTGACTTGACGGTTTTGTTAGCTGCAGTATATAATACGAAAACTTCATTTTCTGCACTATTCTTGCCGAATGTCTCTTGTGCATATTCGATGAATACTTTTTCAAGCTGCTTTGCATCAATTCTTGCAAGCGCTCGCAGAATCGTATCGCTGCCGGGTATGCCATTTTCCAGTTTCAGATATTTTTTAAGCGTTTGCTCGCTTAATGTCGCATAAAACTGTATTTGTTCTATGCTTTTATATCCGCACAATACTCCCACAAACACAATCATCAGTATATCGACGAGATTGTGTTTCTTGCATCTGTCGATTCTTTAGTCTTTAATGTTCTCAAATGATTCTTGTAATATCATTATACCACCCCAAGAACATTTTACCATCTTTTATGCCATGTAAGCTACTGTTTTTTTGACACTATTTATAATGCGGAATCCCTGATTAAAGGAATATTTCTTCTTGTAAGTTTTTCTTCTCTATGTTATAATTAATCTTGCAGTGGATTTACTGCTGATATCGGGTTTGTTGATTAGTCAATACTTACAGTAACACTACGTGTAAAACTCTTGTTTATATTGAAAGGACTCTTGGCAGTTATAAAAAATTTGCGTTCCCCTCCCTATAAGCTTTTAAAAATACACAGGTATTTGCGTTGCCGCTACCCGGAACACATACTCAAAATTTAAGGCGATGTTCAGAAAAGCTTTATTTGCGCGGAGGGTTTAATACCCCGACGCAAGCGTCGGGGTTGTTGATTCAAAAATTCTCAGTCCAGTATATACAATAAACATGTTCGGAAACTTCCGTTTCTGAACATGTTACCTTGAAATGCGATGTTCTAGATCGTGCTATTTGCGCGATTTAGAACTCGTCGACCTATTCGAAAACGCAGTTATCGAATAGGTCTAATTATTCGGTGCTCCCGTTATCGTTACCAATTAATTTTTTAGGAGATTCACAATGACAAAACGCTTTTCTATTCGCTACAACCTTATTCTTATTTTCGGGGTATTGATCACAATAGCCATCTTAGTTGAAGATTTTTTTGCAGTCAGAACAGCTCGCAAAGCCGTAACCGAAAAAGTTGAAACACAGCTTATCGAGAAAGCTACCGACATAGCAGCGG
>NZ_JBQNBW010000059.1:0-17149 GCF_052169735.1 Treponema sp. | reverse complement strand
ATCAGAAGATATCATAAAAATTCCTTTTTGGGGCAATACCTCTTGCAATTTATACTATAGTCTTTCGCTGAACAAGAAAATTGACATTTTTGAAAAATCCTTTTAAGATGGTATGCTACATTATGGATACTGGAGAACCTCCGCATACTATTTGGCTGCTCATTACATTGGCAGTACTGTTTTTGTTTTCGATGTTTTTTTCATCGGCAGAAACGGCGTTTTTATCTCTCAATAAGCTCAAACTCCGTTTTCTCCGTGAGCAGAACAACCGTGCTGCGGCAAGAGCAGAAAAAGTGTTGCAAAACAAGCAAAAATTTCTCTCAACTATTTTAATCGGCAATAGTATTGTCAATATTGCAATTTCGGTAGTAGTTACTGCCGCAGCCTTGCGCATATTCGGTGATGCAGGCTTAGGCATTGCCGTTGCTACCGCTACGGTGCTTTTGCTCATCTTTGGTGAAATTTTACCTAAATCCATTGCGCTTATCTATCCTGATAAACTGAGCCTTGTTTTTGCCCGCTTTATTCTGATGCTGATGGTGCTTTTATCCCCGGCTGTTCATTTGTTTTCCGCCGTTACCGGGGTACTCTTGCGGTTTTGCGGCATACGCGAAGCGCGGAGTTCTGCTGCCGTTACGGAAGAAGATTTGCGGGATTTTTTCCAAGCCAGAGAGGAAGGCGGCTTTATTGGCAGTGATGAACGCATTCTTTTAACCAATATCTTGCGCTATGGAGATTTTTCTGTCCGCAGTGTGATGACACCGCGGCGGGATATTGTTGCAATTCATAGCAATGCCTCTGCTGCAGACATTATCGCGCTTTCTCAAAAGTCTCATTTTTCCCGCTTCCCGGTCTATGATTCGAGTATTGATTCGATCCAAGGCTTTTTTTATATCAAAGATTTTCTGTTTTCCCCTGAGTACATGAACGGGGATGCTGATTTTCAAGTAAGTACTTACCTGCGTAAACCCCTGTTTGTCTTTGAAACATCAAAATTAGCACAGGTTGAACAGAAATTTCATAGTGAACAGCAAACAATGGCGATTGTGCTGGATGAATACGGCGGCACTGCAGGACTGATCACCGTTGAGGATATCAGCGAGGAAATTTTCGGCAGCATTCTTGACGAATACGATGTACAAGAGTCCATACCGCAAATCAATGCCGCTTTGCCCGGTTCCGGGACAGGGGAAAAAAGTACGGCTGCAGCACAGAGTGCGGTATTAGCGGAGCAAACTGCTGCGGAACCTGCTGCTCATACTGCGATGGCTGCCGAGACGTATGCTGCGCTTGGTGAAGCTGCAGTGCCTCCGCTTATTGCCGGAAATACACGCTTAGCGGATTTACAAGAACAACTTGGAATCCGCCTTGAATCAGCTTACAGTGATACAATCGGCGGCTATATTATGGAAAAAACCGGAGAAATTCCTGCAGCAGGCTGTTCTATCACCGTTGAACCTTATACGTTTACCGTTGTAACGGCAACAGCTAACCGGATTACACAGGTTGCCGTACAGGTACACCCGGAATCATGAGTATTGTTATTGTTTTTCTCGAAATACTGCTGCTTTTGTGCTGTGCCGCATTTTTCTCCGGAGCAGAAACCGCGGTAACAGCTGTGTCGCGGGCAGAATACCGCAGCTTAAAAAAGAGCAGCCGAAAGGGGGCACAGCGGCTTGCACGGCTGGTTGAAATAAAGGACAAGATTGTTACGGTAGCGCTCATCGGTACCAATTTTGTTAATACGCTTAATTCAAGTCTTATCACTGCATTTACGTTGAATGTGTTTGGACCGCAGGCAGTGCCGGCAGCAACAGCGGTTATCACCATCCTTATTATCATTCTAGCAGAAATTTTCCCTAAAGCCCTTGCTGCAGAACGGGCAAAGCAGATAGGGCAGGCAGCATCACTCCCGCTGCTGCTGTGCTATATGGTACTCCGCCCTGTTGTTGCCGTTTTTTCGCTTTTAACACGAGCGGTGCTTGCGGCTTTTACCAATCGGGCAGCAGATTCGCCTATCGTTTTACAGGATAAAGACCTCCAGCTGTTAGTGCATATCGGGCAGGAAGACGGAGCCTTAGCGGCGGGAGAAGAGGCTTTACTGCGGAAGGCGGTACTGCTGCAGGACGTAAAACTTCGGAATATTATGACACCGCGCACTGCCATTACCGCACTCGATGCCGGACTCACATTCCCGCATATTATTGAACAATTCCGTATGAGCCGGTTTTCCCGCTTACCGGTATACAATGCGCAGACAAAAAGCATCACCGGGATTGTGCATTATAAAGATATTCTGTTTGCGCTACAGAAAAACCGGCAGCCTGAACTTGCAGCCCTTGTGCGTCCTGCCTTATTCATACCAGAAAGCGCCTCTCTTTTTTCGGTGATAAAAGCAATGAACACACGTGCGCACAACATGGCGATCATCATTGATGAGCACGGCGGGGTATCAGGCTTAATCACGATGGATGATATTGTCGCTGCTGTCTTTACCAATATGCAGGATGAATACGGCAGGGCAAAAAACGATCCGCTGCGGAATGTCCGCGTTATCGATGCAAGTAAGCTGAGTATCCCCGGCGCACTGCGGCTTGAGGATTGTAACGAACTCCTCCATACGGATTTTCATTCTGATTATTATGACACAATAGGCGGTTTCCTGCTTGAAAAATGGGGGTATTTACCGCATACTAATGATACAGTCACGTGCGGACGCATGAAATTTACAGCTGCACATATACTAGATAGACGGATTGATACCATCATTGTCGATCTTTCCGTCGGGAGGACATAATGGATCAGCAGGCATCGGTACGGTTTTTAACCGATTTGCCGGAAGAAAAGATGAAAAACGAGTTACTGCAAGCCTTTACCGCTCGGTATGGCACAAGCAGTGAAGAGATTATATGCATTGCATCTCCTGCCCGGATTAATATTATTGGCGAGCATATTGATTATAACGGCGGAAAGGTTTTCCCTGCGGCTATTGACCGGTATTTATACGTCATTCTCCGAAAACGGGCAGACTCAAAGATCATCTATGATGATATCCGCTTTCCCGGTGCGATGGAGTTTAGCATTGCCGATACCTTTACCTACCGGAAAGAAAGTCAGTATGCCAATTATTTGAATGGAATGCTTTCCATACTACAAAAGAAAGGCTGTGTATTGAATACCGGTTTTGAGGTGCTGTTTTTTAGTAAGCTGCCCGCAGGTGGCGGTATTTCTTCTTCTGCAGCGCTGGAAATCGGCTTTGGACGGGCTGTCGCCGAATTATTCGGCTTTCATATTGATGCTGTTAATCTTGCGAAAATGGGACAGGAATCTGAGCATACCTTTATGAACGTGCAATGCGGTATTATGGATCAGTTCAGTGTTGCAATGGGTAAGAAAGAATATGCTATTTTGTTAGATACCTCTACACTGGAGTATCAATATGTACCGCTGGTTTTAGGCGATTACCGCATTGTTGTGATGAATACCAACAAACAGCGGCTGTTGGCTGATTCAAAATATAATGAACGCCGCGCTGAATGTATGGAAGGCTTAGCGCTCCTGCAAAAAGTACAACCGATTGCAAATCTCTGTGAACTGCATAGTACAGATATGCCTTGGGTTACAAAGACTATCCATGATGAGCGCATCCTCAAAAGGGTACGCCATTGCATTACCGAAAATGAGCGGGTACAGGAAGCTGTTGCGGCGTTGCAGGCTGCTAATCTTGTGCAGCTCGGCAGCTTATTAAAGGCATCGCACGCTTCACTCCGCGATGATTATGAGGTAACCGGTTGTGAACTTGACACCCTTGCAGATGCTGCCAATGCACACCCCTGTTGCTTAGGTGCACGTATGACCGGAGCCGGATTCGGCGGCTGTGCAATTGCTATCGTGCAAAAAGATGCCGTGGCTGAATTTACCGCCCGTGTTGGGGAACAATACTCGGCAGCAACCGGATTAACAGCTTCCTTCTTTGCCTGCGAAGCGGGAGACGGTGCCGGGCGGATATAGCAGATATAGCACGCTCCCCTTACTCCCCTACACCTGATACAATCTCTGCGGTTCTTTACGAGTGCTGCATACTCTACGGTGAGCTTAGAAAAGGGGGCGCAGCATTGTAAAAAACTCTTCATGCAAACGGCTGGTTCTGTTTTACAGAATACTGCACGAAGCGATGCAAAAACAAAGGTTCAGGTAAAGTCCATTATATTAAAAAAGCCTCCTTATTATTCCATAGCAGGATATAGTATGCATCGCACTGAGTTCTTATAGAAGGAGTACAGATGATTAAGGCATTGATTTTGGATTATGGGAATGTTATCTCTCTTACCAACACGGGAGCTATAGATGCAGCCTTGGCAGCATCCGTAGGGCTTCCACCGGAGGTGTTCAACAATTTATTCACCGCACACCGTCAGGATTTTGACCGGGGTGTTATCAGCGGAGAAGAAATGTACAGCCGTATTCTAAAAGAACATGGCTACGAAAAAGAAGCAGAAGACGGAGCGCTTTTAGAAAAGTTAGTCGCTATTGATTTGGAGCATTGGAGTAAGATCAATACGGCTGTCTCCGATTGGGCATTAGCAGTTCAAAAGCAGGGTTTTAAACTCGGAATCCTGTCCAATATGCCCTATCAGTTTTTAGAGCGGTATGAAACAACAATACCGCCGTTCACCGCTGCCGATTACGCCTGTTTTTCTTGCAGGCTGCATCTCATAAAGCCGGAATATGCAATCTATCGAAACTGTTTGGATGGATTGGGAATCCGCGCAGATGAGGCTGTGTTTTTTGACGACTGCCAACCGAATATTACTGCGGCGCGGGAACTGGGAATCCATGCTTTTTTATGGACAGGATTGGAACAAGCACAAAAAGATTGGCAGTCCTGTCTAGGATAAAATAAGACCATCTGCAAAAGTTTTGAGAGATTCCCATATACTTCTGTTCACTGACAGAATAGCTGTTTCGTGATAGAAAAATAGAATATCAGGGGCTGTTTTTAGCAGCTCCATCCTGTTCAAAAAAGCGGCGGTGGTATGCTTCTAAGTCCTTGTCTTCTATGTGTGTATACACTTGTGTGGTTGTAATACTGGAATGCCCCAACAAACACTGCACGGAGCGGAGGTCTGCCCCGCCCGCCAGTAAGTGCGTTGCATAAGAATGCCTGAGCGTGTGAATCTTTGTCGTTACACCGCTGAGCTGCTCAATATCCTGTAAGCGCTTCCAGATGCCCTTGCGGGTAAGCCGTGCACCGCGGTTATTGAGGAACACCGCTCCGGTTGTCTCCGTATGTTCACGGTGCTGCGATTTTAAAAGAGCCGGGCGGGCTGTTTTAAGGTACTGCATCAGGTACTCACCAGCCTGTGAACCAAAGGGGATAATCCGCTCCTTTCCGCCCTTCCCATGCACCTTGAGCAGCTGTTCATTGAAGAACACATCTTCCAGCGAAAGGCTGACTGCCTCGCTTACCCGCAAACCCGCCGAGTAAATAAGCTCAAAGAGGGCACGGTCGCGGATGCCGTTCGGTGTGTCTAATGGAATAGCTGATAAGAGGGTATTTACTTCGTCCAGAGCAAGTACCCGCGGTAAATTTTTTTCGAGGCGGGGCATTTCCAGCTGCTCAGCCGGATTATCGCTGCGGAGGTTTTCCAGCTGCAAAAACCGGTAAAATGAGCGGAGTGCCGCCTGATCTTTTGCAAGCGTCCGCCCGGTAATTCCCTGTTCAGAACGCATCAGCATAAACTGAACGCAGTCCTGTTCTCCTGCATTTTCGATAAGGCGCTCCGCTCCCAGCTGCTCCTGAAATACCCGCAGGGTATTCAGGTAGGTTTTTGCAGTGAGCGGCGCACGCGCCTCCGCCGAAATAAGATAGCCGTAAAAGGTGCGTAACTGAATTTCCGTCACACTGCGTCTTCCTGATAAGAATTACCGCTTATTCCGCAGAAATGCAGGAATATCCAAATCGGTATTGGCGCTCGGCAGCTGAACTTTGATGGGCTGACGGGGCTTTTCTACCCGTTCCGGCTCCGGTTTTACCTCCGGCACAGGTGCAGATACAGGCGCTGCATTCCTCGGTCCTAATCCCGGAAGGACAGGTTGTTTAGGTGTGTGCAGCTTTGCCCATTCAGTTGATGAGATAAAATCATTTTGCACAAAAGACGTGTGCACAGGATTTTCTTTGCCAGCTGCTTCCGCTGTACCGTCTTGTTTTTGCATATCTTGTGACGGATTATCTGTGTCATCGTCAAAACCGGTTGCGATAACCGTTACCAGAATCTTATCTTCCATAGCCTCATCGAATATAAAACCGACAGTACTATGAAAATCCGGATGGACATTGGTGGTAACAATGTCCATAATCTCACTGACTTCCGAGATTGCCAGCTTCTCCGATGACCAGATATTGACCAGTACCCACCGAGCGCCTTCGATACGGGAATCCTCCAAAAGCGGATTATTGATTGCATTGGTTGCCGCATCAACCGCCCGGTTTTGCCCGCTACCGCTACCGACTCCCATGAGGGCATCACCCTGTCCCGCCATTGCAGAACGGAAATCGGCAAAGTCAATATTGATGAACCCGTGGTTCGTAATAATATTAGAGATACCCTGTACGGCACGGCGCAGAATATCATCCGCCATGACAAAGGCCTCTTTTATGGTTTGTGTTTTATCAACAAGGTTTAAAAGGTGCTGATTTGGAATAACAACCAGGGTATCAACCTCTTGCCGCAGCTTTTCTATCCCTGCTTCAGCAGTCCGCATCTTCGTCCTCCCTTCAAAACCGAAGGGCTTGGTTACCACCCCAATAGTTAAGGCTCCCTGCTCACGGGCTATCTTTGCAATAATCGGTGCAGATCCTGTACCGGTACCGCCGCCCATTCCCGCTGTAATAAATACCATGTGTGCCCCGCTGATCGCGTTTGCAATCATTTCGGTATCTTCCACAGCAGCTTTTTCGCCAACCTCAGGTTTACCGCCAGCTCCCAGCCCCCCGGTTACCTTTGAACCGATGGCTAACTTAGTCGGTGCCTGTGAAAAATTCAGGGCTTGTACATCAGTGTTTGCAGCAATAAACTCAACCCCTTCTACATTACACGCCATCATGTGGTTTACGGCATTTGAACCGCCGCCTCCTGCCCCGATTACCTTAATAATAGTCGGATTTACTGCTAACGGTTCATTGCTCACTTGATAGTCCATCTGTTTCCTCCCATCTCCCATTATACAAACATATAAAACCGCTAACAACACTCCCTCTACGGTCGTTTTTAGCGATTGCTCCATGCGTTATTCAAACAGATTTTTCCACGCACCCCTTATTTTACCAAAAATTTTACCTGAATCAACATCCGGCAATTTCTTTTCTTCTCTACTCGGTCCGCGCTGCTTATACTGAGAAAGAATAAGCCCCAGCACAGCAGCAAATTCAGGACTCCGGTATTCTCCGGTTAAGCCGCCGAATGTCCCCGGAATCCCAAGCCGGACGGCACTTGTTCCAAAGATGTCGGAGGCAAGTTCAACTACACCGGGCAGACGAGAGCCGCCGCCGCATAAAATAATATTACCGGCAAACCGGGTTGATGATGAAACCGGTGAGATTTTATCTTTAACCATCGTGAATATCTCTGCCATACGCGCCTGAAAAATCTCGCATATATCCAGTTTATCAAGCTGCATCGGAGCACGACCTCCCGGTGAGGGAATAAGAATAGGCTCTCCTTCTTCTATCAGCGGCATCCAACAGCAGCCGTCCGTTGTTTTCAACTTTTCAGCAGTTTCGTTCGACAGCCCTTTCACAATAGCTAAGTCGTTCGTAACATGACTGCCGCCTACCGGCAAGACTGCCGTTAAAACTGGCGCTCCGCCGATCATCACCACAATATCGGTTGTCCCTCCGCCAATGTCGATGAGTACGGAACCAAGCTCCTGTTCTTCCTCTGTCATTACTGACTCAACAGCAGCTAAGCCGTGGTACATAGAGGTATCAACCTGCAAATTCGCACGTTTTACACAATCAACGATATTATTAACACAGGTAATTGATGCAGTAATAATATGCACTTCAGCTTCAATACGCACGCCGATCATATTACGGGGGTCTTTTATGCCGCGCTGATCATCTACAATAAAAGCCTGCGGTACAACATGCATCACCCGCCTGTCCAGCGGAATTACCACAGCCTTTGCTGCTTCAATAACCCGCGCAATATCCTGCTGATCTATTTCCCGGTTGCCTTTCCCTTTATCGGTTACCGCAACAATACCGCGGGAGTTTAGTCCGTCAATATGCGTCCCGCCAACGCCGGTAATACAGTGGGTAATTTCCATACCGGACATCATCTCCGCAGCTTCAACAGCCTCGTGAATCCCCTGTACGGTTTTTTCTATATTGACAACAGCTCCTTTCCGCAAGCCTTGAGACACCCCATGTCCAACGCCAATAATCTGCAGGACACCGGTCTCCAGCCGTTCGGCGACAACGGCACGGATTGCACTGGTACCTATATCAAGCCCGACAATGACATCACTCATTGGTTCCCCCCCTTAAACGGTAGGAAGCTGTACCGCCCCGCACATCCAATTCTTCAATCATTGAGCTGCGGTCAAGCTCCCGGATAACATCCAATGTCAATATCATATACTGGAGACGGTCTTCGTTCAATGTGTCTCCGGTACGGACTTTAACCGGTGTCCTTACCGGATAGAGAACAAGATCAAAGCCGCCGTATTTTTTTTGCTCGATTTTCATTTCGGAAATCTCACTGAGCAGCGCAGGATTTTTTTTCTGTAAAAGATCAAGCTGCATAAATAAGGGCACCAGCTGTTTGTGTACCTTCATCCCGGCACGGATATTTTGAAAACTCAATCCGCTGATCACCGGCAAGAGCTTTGAAGTCTCTTTTGTTACCCGCTTAAATACCGTTCCGGTTTTATCTATTTCCATCGGTACGGTTCTGCCTCCGACGCTTGCCAGAAGAATACCCACCGGTTTCCGTTCAACAATGTCGATAATCAGTCTATCGGGGAATTTTTTTATTACGGTAACTTCTGCAATCAGCGGTATTTGCCTGAGCCGCCGCTGTACTGCTTCCGTATTGATCTTTCCCCATTTATCCGCCTTACTTAATCCGGCAGCCTGCGTGATAGCCTCTGCAGAAACAGATGACATGCCGGAGACTTCTACCTTTACAGCCGAGGCAAAGGGTACGATAAGGAGATAGAACACTGTTTCGCCAATCAAAAAGAACAGCAGCGCTACAACAAAAATTTTAAGAGCCAGCTTTCCCTTCGGCTGCTTTTCTGCGGGTAATGCAGCTGCCGGCTGACTGTATGCAGACCCTTGAAGATGAAGAATATCAGACATTTAAAGCGCTCCTTTTTGTGTAATTTGAAACATTGATAATAAGCCCGCATAAACACAGCGTTGTGATAAGCGATGAACCTCCAAACGAAAAAAACGGAAGCGGAATACCTGTCGCCGGAAATAGCCGTACTACAACGCCGAGGTTAAAAAAAGACTGCATCGTAATTGCCGAAGCAGCGCCGAATGCCAAGTAACAGCCGAATCGGTCATCGCTCGTAAAGGCAATGCGGTACGCTGCAGCAGTAAATGCCAGCAGCAGCAGCAGATAGACAAACACACCGACCAGCCCCATCTCCTCAGCCCAGGCGACAAAGATAAAATCGGAATAGATTTCCGGGACGCTCGAAATTTTATGTACTCCATTGCCTAAGCCTGTTCCATGCAAACCGCCGCTTGCAAGTGCAGCCATCGCTGCATTGATTTGATACCCGGTATCGAGCGGATCATGCTCCGGGGAAAGAAACGAAATAACCCGCTTCATCCGGTAAGTTGAGGTTACCACCATGAGAACCGCACAAGGAATCGTAACAATCAGCCCTTTGAGAAACCACAGCAGCGGTCCGCCTGCAGCAAAAAACATGATCATAAAAATAAGCATTAAAAACGCCGAGCTCGAAAAATCATTTTCAAGATAGACCAAAAACACCAATAGGGCACTTACAAAAAAGGGCGGTAAAATTGCAACAAGCGGTGCATCCAGCTGGTTAGCCTTTTTATCAAAAAAATTTGCCAAAAACAAAACGAGAAAGAGCTTAATAAACTCTGACGGCTGAATACTAAAGCCTTTTATTGCAATCCAGCGGCTTGCCCCGTTCCGCGGTGATGCAATACCCGGTACAAAGGGCAAAATCAGCGCAATGATGCACACAACTAACAATATAGGCAGATATTTACGCAGCCGTTCCAGACTAAAAAAAGCAAAAAAAATAAGTCCGATGGTACCTGCAAGCAAGTTACGGAACTGCCGGATGACAAAATACGAAGGATTTCCAAAAAAACGCTCAGCATAAAACATAGAGCCTGAATACAGTACCGCTATACCGACACCGACCATCGTAACAACAAGTAAGATAAAAATAAAGCTATACCGGTCGCGGCTAATGTTTTTTTCAACACTGATAAGGCGCTGCATCATAACCGCTCCTTTTGCAGAATCGGTTCAAATTGTTCCAATGCCAAACCGCGGGAACCCTTTAAAAAAACAAAATCATGCTTTTTTAAAAGACTGTCCAAGGTGTTGCCCAATTTTTCCGCATTGGATTCGTCAAAGCAGAAAAACAGCTTATCGGAACTGCGGCCTTCTTCTATAGCAGCTTCACAGATTTCTTCACCGAAAAAGAAGAGCGCATCGGCATCGGAAGAAAAGGCGCTTTTACATACGGCACGATGCGCAGCCCGGGATGCCAACCCCAACTCCCGCATAGAAGCGAGTACATATATTTTGTGTCCATGCACGGGAATATGCGCACAAAAAGAGAGTCCTGCATTCATTGAATCAGGATTGGCATTATAGCAGTCAAGGAGGTAGGTTACCGATCCATAGACAATCTGAGACCGTCCGAACAAACTCTGCACCTGCTCCAGTCCCTGTTTGATAGCCTGAGGGGAAAGCCTTACATACTCCGCAACAGCGATTGCAGCAAAGGCATTTTGCACATTATGCATACCGGGAATGGGGAACCGTATACGCTCATTGCGGTACCGTATAATCGCCCCGTTCAAACCATCCAGCTCATACGTGCCGTCCGCTGCTGCACCGTAAGCTAAGATTTTACCCTGCGGAACATCCCGCAAAAAGGCTGCATATTCGTCATCAGCGGGGATAAAACCCGCACACTCTGCATTAAAAAAAGAAAAAATTTGCTTTTTTTCATGCGCAATAGCATCTTTTGAACCGAGCATACCGATATGCGCAGTACCGATATTGGTAATAACGGCAATATCAGGCTTTAACACAGCGGCAAGCTCCGCAATTTCGCCCGGTCTATTCATACCGAGTTCAAAAATTCCAACTTCGTGCTCTTCACTAACGTGAAATATCGAAAGGGGTAAGCCTGTTTCCGAGTTGAGATTCCCCTCGTTTTTAACCACCCGGTATTCTTGTTCAAAAATAGACGCGATCAATTCTTTGGTGGTTGTTTTACCGTTTGAACCGGTTATACCGATTTTCAGGAGGCGGGGAAAATGTGCAAGATACGCAGCTGCTGCATTCTGCAGTGCCGTAAGGGTATGCGCTACACGGATACAGCTTGCTTCATACTGCTTACAAAGCGCAGTAATGGCTCGGCGGTTTTCTTCCCCGTTGAGATATGCTTCATCGGCAAAGACATAGCAAGCGCCGTGCTGCAAAGCGCTTTCGATATAGCGGTGCCCGTCCTGCTGTAATCCCCGCAGCGGTACAAAAAGCGAGCGGGGAACAACAGTTCTACTATCAGTAGTAACGGAATCGAATCCCGCATAGAGAGAAAAATGGCAAACAACACTTCCGGAGACTGCATGACAGAGTTCCTCAAAACTCAACAGCATAGTATTACCCCTTTTTACCCTTATCAAGAGAAATACGGATAATATCTGCGGAATCAGCTTTCTGCATATTGAGCTCTTCAACAGCAATTTTTTCGATCCGCTGCGGTTTGGAAAGAATAGAAATAGCGGAAATCTTCCGTTTGTTTTCTGCAATCAGGCGGGTTTGCTCATTGTTGTACGCAGTAACTTCCCGTTCAAGTGCATTATATGCCCATGACTGCCTAACCGTTACCAACAGTAAGCACGGAATACTCACTGTCAAGGTCAAAGCTAAAAAATGTTTCATAGTGGTTAGGACCTCCTCATAGGGCACTTTTTGATAACCCGAAGCCGTGCACTCCGGGATGGAGCATTCACGGCAACTTCTTCATCGGAGGGTGCAACGGGCTTTTTAGTCAATAGTTCAGCACGGGGCACACCTCCACATCTACATATCGGCACTTCAGGCGGACAAATACAGGCTTTTGCCAAATCTCGGAAAAAGCATTTTACAATGCGGTCTTCCAAGGAATGGAAGGAGATAACCCCCATCTTTCCTCCCTCCGCAAGACAGGCAAAGGCATTTTCGAGTAAGCTCGGCAGCCGGTCAAGTTCGCTATTGACCGCTATCCGCAATGCCTGAAACGTTTTAGTAGCAGGATGCACAGCCCCATGCCGAAATCGGGCAGGAACAGCGGAAAAAACTGCTTCCGCAAGCTGCCGAGCCGTGGTAAAGGGGGCTTTTTGCCGTTCTGCAACAATAACCCGTGCAATTACCCGTGAAAACCGCTCTTCTGCAAAGACATAGAGCATATCCGCCAGCTTTTTTTCAGGGTAGGTATTTACAATATCGGCAGCAGTCAGCGATTCCGTGGGGTTAATACGCATATCCAACGGTTCATCGGTACTGAATGAGAAACCGCGCCCGGACTCCTTATAATGGAAGAGAGATATGCCGAGATCGAATAAAATAAGCGCAGGAGCTGCCTCATGCTGCGGATATGCAGCAAAAAAATCATGAGACCAGCCGAGAAAAAACCGGACACGCTCGCCAAACGGAGTAAGCCGCACCTTTGCCTTTTCCTGAATTGCCGGGTCAGCGTCAATACCGATAGCCCGCAGCTGCGGAAAAGAGCGCAAAAAGGCTTCGGTATGCCCTCCTTCACCGAGGGTACCATCGATCAGCAGCGGATTCGGCAGTTCCGGAACAAGGAACTGAAGACATTCCTGTAATAAAACCGGTGTGTGTACAAACTCCATACCTATTAAAAACGGATAAGCCCCAAGTCTTCACTTGCGTGATAGAAATCCGCCTCGCTTCCCTCCAGATAAGCGCGATATTCATCCGCATTCCATAATTCAAGATAGCGGTTAATACCTAATAATACACAATCCTTTTCCAAATGAGCATATTCACGTAAGCTTTGGGGGATTGAAACACGGCCTGCCTTGTCAATTTCAACTTCTTGAGCGGGAGCAATTAATCTGCGGAGTACGAGCCGGGAATGTGCTTGAAACAATGAGGCAGACTGCATCACCTTTTCTGAAAGCTGTGTCCATTCCTCCGGCGGAAATATCCATACACAGCGGTCTATACCGCGTGTCATTACCAGTTGTGAATCGGGTAGTAAAGCACGCATTTTTGCAGGAATCATAATGCGCCCTTTTTCATCAAGCGTATTATTGTACTCCCCAGAAAACACCATCTTTTCCACTTTTAGCTACCTTCTCCCACTTCCACCCACAACACTCCATTGTACTAGGAAAATGATAAATGTCAATGAGGGTTTTAAGACAAAAGTGCTGCTTCTCGGTATTGGTTCTTTTCATGCTGCGATTATATTTTACCCAACTCGATCGCAACAGGATCAAGCTATTCACTAAAATTGCGAAATGAAGTATCATCTTTCGTGTTGTTTAAACTTTGAATGTAGTGGAAAAACTGGAGGCTTCCGTAATGGATATTCAATCAATCATAAAAAATTTACACCCGCTGGAAATAAAAGTATTAAAAAATTTCAAAATAGGCGAAGGTCTTTATGCAAAAAAATTGCAGGATGTACTGCACTATAAGGAAGGGCACGCTAATCAGGCGTTTTCATGGCTGAAACTCAAAGAACTGGTAGCAGAAAAGACGAGAAAAACAACAGTTGTATATGAACTGACGGAACTGGGAAAGGACTATGCCCAAAACGGTATGCCTGCTGAGCGTATTATCCGGCTGCTGAAAGAAGCGGGACCGCTCACGTTGCCAGGAATCGCACAAAAACTCGGCTTACAAAACAAAGATGTCGGTTCATCCTTCGGTCAGCTTTCAAAAGAAGGCTGTGCTGCAATGAATGATGAGAAAAAAGCTGTTTATATAAAAGAACCTGACAGTGCCGCCTTTTTACTGACAAAGGAGCTGATTCACCGCGCGGCACAATCACCGGAAGGCAAGCTCTTGGAAGAGTCTTTCTCTGAGGATGAAAAGCGCTGTATTGCCGGTATTGCCAAAAAACGCGGTGCAGCTGATGCAGCATTTAAAATAACAGAGCGGGATGAAATTACCTATGCCTTTACGGATCTGGTGGCGGCAGTGCAAGCTGCATTGCAGGCAGCAGGCATTACCGGAGAGGAAACAGGACAGCTTACCTCAGAAAGCTTAAAAACCGGGGCGTGGAAAGGACAATCCTTTAGGAGCTATAATATTCAGCTGCCCCCAGCCCGTGTCATTCCCGGCAGGACTAATCCCTACGTTGATTTCCTTGAAGGGGTTAAAGACAAGCTCACCTCGCTCGGTTTTGAAGAATTTGACGGGCCGCTGGTAGAAACAGACTTTTGGAACTCGGATGCATTGTTTATGCCGCAGTTCCATGCAGCCCGCGATATTCACGATGTGTATTACCTTAAAAATCCCACCCATGCAAAGGCGATTGAAGAGCCATTCTTGTCCCGCGTTGCGGAAATCCACGAAACGGGCGGGGACAGCGGCAGCCGCGGCTGGAACTATCACTTTGATAGAGATTTTACCCGCCAGCTTTTACTCCGCAGTCAAGGGACGGTACTGTCTGCTCATCAGCTGGCAAAGGCAAAAATTCCGGGCAAATACTTTGGTATTGCCCGCTGTTTCCGGTATGACAAGGTAGACGCAACCCATCTTTCGGACTTTTATCAAACTGAAGGTATTGTGCTCGGTGAGCAGGTAAACTTAAGAACGCTGCTTGGAATCCTCAAAATGTTTGCGGTAGAAATTGCCGGTGCAACCGAGGTGAAATATGTCGGCGGCTACTTCCCCTTTACGGAACCTTCCATAGAAGTGCATATTAAGCACCCGGTACTTGGCTGGTTTGAGCTTGGCGGCTCCGGTATTTTCCGCCCGGAGGTAACCAAGGCAATGGGGATTGATGTTCCGGTACTGGCATGGGGAATAGGTATTGACCGTATGGCGTTGATGGCGCTGGGGCTTAACGACCTGCGTGAATTATTCAGCACCGACATTGAAGGTGTCCGCCTGCGCAGGTAATCCGCTCAAGCTGTACATCCTGCTGCATAACACATAGACAACAATACATGAAACGGACATCATCCTTACTCAAAAGCGGGATCAGTCTTTCTGTGCTGACCCTTCTGTCACGGATTTTAGGCTTGATACGGGAAATGACAAAATCAGCCTTTCTCGGAACCGGCTCTCTTGCCGATGCCTTTACCGTGGCATTTATGATCCCCAATCTGCTCAGGCGTATCTTTGCCGAAAACAGTATGACGGTTGCTTTTATCCCAACCTTTCAAACGTATCTGGAACAGGAAAAAAACGGATCAGAATCAGCAAAAGCTGATATGAAGGAGTTTCTGTCAGCAACCTTTACTATGCTCTCCTTTGCGGTAACCGGAACGGTGATGATCGGGATTTTGATCAGCAGTGTGATTATTGCGGTATTTTTTCCAAAAATCGGCGACTTTTCTGCGACAGTGCTGTTAACCCGTATTATGTTCCCCTATCTGCTGCTCATTTCCATTGCGGCATTTTTTCAGGGAATACTGAACGGGGTGCGTATCTTTTTACCAACAGGAATTACCCCCATCCTGTTCAATCTCTCGGTTATCGGCTGTACCTTTGCGCTTGCAAAACCGCTGGGAAATCCTGCGCTGGCTATGGCTGCCGGGGTAGTGATCGGCGGATCGTTGCAGATGCTGTTTCAACTCCCCTTTGTGCTGCGTGCAGGGTTTTCCTTCCGTGTGCTGCCGTTCAAACGCTGCTTTGGCAACGCCGGTGCGCGGAAAATACTCACGCTGATTGTACCGACGCTTATCGGTACTGCGGTGTATCAGATAAACGATCTTGTTTCCACGGCGCTTGCAACATACGCAGGGGTAGGAATTGCGGCGAGTTTGCAGTATTCAATCAGGCTGCAGGAACTGATACTGGGGATTTTTGCCGTTTCAGTAGGAACGGTTATTTTACCCGACCTGTCTGCCCATGCGGTGAATAAGCAGTGGGATGTATTCCAAAAGCTGCTATTAAATGCGGCAAAAATTATTGCGTTGGTAACCATTCCGGCAACGCTGTTTCTCCTCTGTTCAGGTGAGCAGGTTATCATTCTCGTATATAAAAGCCGCCGCTTTACCGATGAATCGGTTCTGCTGACGCTGCAAGCATTCCGATGGCATATTGCAGGTTTATTTTTTATTGCATTAAATAGGATTTTAACGTCAGCATTTTATGCGCAAAGCAATCCGAAATATCCCACCATTGCCGGTATTATCTGTTTTGGTATTAACATTGTGCTGGCAGCAGCGCTTGCGGGCATAATGAAAGGCGGCGGCATTGCACTTGCGCTCTCTCTTGCGAGTATGGTGAATACCGTGCTGCTGTTAGTCTTGCTAAAAAAAAGTAAGACTATGGATATTCCCGGCTTTTTAGCACCGGCAGCACAATTTACCTTGAAGATAACGCTTTTTTCTCTGGCAGCAGCCGCACCGCTGTATTTTTTCGGAGCACGGCTCTATACTCCGCTTGCTGCATATCCCCGCATTATTGCGCAAGGTTTACCGCTTTGCATGAGCGCAGCCTTATTTGCTCTCATTGTTTTAACCCTTTTGATGATAAGCGGAGATGAGTTCATCAAAAATGCAGCAAAAAAGATACGGCGGCAGCGGTAATCGGAACCATCTAAAAAACTATACTTGAGTTTTTAGAGATGCCAAATTATAATAGGGTAAGCGATTACCCCTCATTATGAAAGCGCAAGGATAGGCTTAATGCAATAATCTTGCTATACTATCTTTATGAACGCA
>NZ_JBQNBW010000058.1:0-17177 GCF_052169735.1 Treponema sp. | reverse complement strand
GTCTTTCATTCTAAAACCCTTTTGCGCTTGCCATAAAATAATACCGGGAATCCTATTCATCGGCATAAACATCAATAGACCTATTCTAAAACGGAAGTTTCCGAATAGGTTTGATCAAAAATTTTCCAAAAACAAACTGTTTTTGGAAATATCCGGTACTTACCACTAGTTTCAACAATCCTTACTATACCGACATTTTCAGTATCGGTATATACGGAAAAATCTTAAATGAGTCAATCATACGGCTGATTTGAAACAGCTCAATGGACCTGTTTAATAACTGCGTTGTCGAACAGGTTTATTCGTGCGGAGGGTTTAATACCCCGACGCTCCGCGTCGTAACAAAAGGCTATTAAAGCCGACTGCAACCACCTTATAGAACACACAGTGCGAAACATTAAACACTGTGCCCCGACACTTGCGTCGGGGTTGTTGATTATTTTGCAGCTTCGATAATTTTAATGCCGCTGCTTGTACCGATACGTGCACAGCCGGCTTCAATATATTTGAGAGCATCTTCCCTACTGCGGATTCCGCCTGAAGCCTTTATCTTTGTATCTTTTTTGAGGTATTTTTTGAATAACAGAATGTCATCAAGAGATGCCCCCCGTGAACCGTAACCTGTCGATGTTTTGATAAAATCAGCGCCAGCCTGCTCAACCGCTGCACACACATCAGCAATATTTTTTTCTGACAGGTAACAGGTTTCTACAATGACTTTTAAGTGAGCGTTTTTAGTATGACAGAGAGCTGCAAGAGCTGCGATCTCTTTTTCAACATAATCGATATTACCTTCTAGGAGTTTCCCGATATTGATAACCATATCAATCTCATCAGCGCCGTCTTGCAAAGCCTGTTCCGTTTCTGCACATTTAACTGCCGTTGTCTGCGTACCGAAAGGGAAAGCAACAACACTACATGTCATAACATCCGATCCTGCAAGTGTTTTTTTGACAAGCGCTACATTGCAGGGGTTCACACATACGGACGCAAAATGATACTGTTTTGCTTCTTCGCAGAGAGCAATAATTTCCGATTCAAGCGCATTTGGTTTTAAAAGCGTATGATCAATATACCGATGTAATTCCATTTTTTTCTCCTTGTTTTCATCAATCTTTATCTGATCGGGTACTATGGTACCTGTTTTCAATTATTTTCTATGAATATAGAATATTTCTCAGAATCTAACGCATACTTAGAGCGTAACGTCTTCCAACACCGATGACATCTTTGCCATCAGCTGTTCTAACTCCTGCCGTATCCGTGTCCCCATCCCTTGATCCGGCACCGCAGTACTCAAATCACGCAAATACTTGAGTAAGCCGCAAATTGCATCAGCAGTATAAGGGGGCGCTGCATTTCTCGCAGTACCTGTCTGCTGTAGTATTTCAGCACGGTCCTTTAAACCGAGTTCTCCGGACAAACGGGCAATAATATAGCATATCTGCATTCTCTCACTGCTATTGAGAAAAACAGACAATTCTTCTTCCGGTAAAAAATCGAATAAATTCCGCAAATAGAGGAACAACTGGGCTAATTTTTCAGGATCTGCAGTATTGAGGTAGTTTTCAAGAGCAGGAGACTCTTTTACTCGATGCTTTGCATGACACCATAAAAGATTTTGTTGCTCTGTATCAAGGTTAAAGGGCTGCGTTCCGTCTTGATTGACATATTGCGGTTCAGTATCAACAACGGCTGCATCGTCCAGCTGTTCATCGGTCTCTATTCTTTGCGGTTCCATAGACGCAGCATCAGCAGCAACGAGCTGTTCATCATAGGATACGTCTTCATCGTCCTCTTTAGATGTAGGAGATAAGCTGGTGCCAGTTTCTGAATCATCCGCACCAGACTGAAACTCAGAAAACGTTTCCGCATCCACTTCGACAAAATCCTCTAGCTTTGAAGTCTCTGCCGTTACTGCGGTATCCGGCTCGGAGTATTCGGTAATAATCACTTCATCAGGACTGTCCTGTGCAAAAGGGGATAATTCTTCCGAATCAGGTTCAGCTTGAAGATAGGCTATATCTTCTTCCCTCAATTCGTCTTTCGCTTCTTTAGACCGCTCTGCTACCGGCTGAAGCGGCAATTTGCGGCTTAAATTATCAGCTATCCTATCGGCTAGAAGCTCAATCACTTTACTGTACTGTTTTTCATCCAGCTGCTTGTCAATATCGGAATTAACATCCTGCAAGAAGTCCACACTCGTACCGTAAGTATTCATCTGCTCCAATCTGCTGATTGCAGCATCCGACCGTGCAATAAGATTTTGCCGCTGCGATACCGTATTTTCCTCTGCCGGTAAATCCGTGCTTCCATGTTCCGAAAACCGTACTTGTCCAAGAGGTATGTTGCGGATATTTTCCGGCTTTAAATAGAGGTCTTCCACTGGAGAAGAAGGCATAATATTATCCATATTTGCATAGGAAAACTTGCCTTCTTCAGGAGGTACCTCAAACGACTGTGTGTGCTGTTTCTCCTGCAAACCATCCGCGTGATACCCATCAGCTGCATACTCATGCGGCATCTGCGAATCAGCATACGGCGGTGGAGCTGATGTACTAATATTCTCTCCAGCCCCTGCGAAACCAGAGCTGCGGAAAGAATCTTCACCAAAGTCAGAAAGAACTTCCTCAGCAGGTACATCAGCATCAAGACTCTCTGCAAGATGCAGTATATCGGCATCATCTGAGGTAGGCAGCTCTTCAATATCTTCTGCCTCTTCTATTAAAAGATCAAATGGAACTTCCGATTCTTTGTGCGCTGCAGACTTCAACGATTTTATCAGCTGTGCAGCAGCAAGTGAAGAGTCCGGCTGCTGAGTCAATTCTTCCGGCGAAACGTAGAGATGGCTATCATCATGCTTAAGCTGCTCAAGATTTTTTGTCAACTGTGGATCAGTCATATAATTTTCAGCAGCCCGTTCATATAAATCGATTGTTTCCGCTAAATTATGCGCTTGGTCTTCCACCGTTCCGGAACTCTGTAAGTTCAGTATTTCATTTGCGGTCTTTAAGGATTCGATAGTATCCCCGTGCTTTTGAAAAAACTTTGACAGCGCTGAGCGAGCCTCAAAGGCATTTGGTTGTATTTCAAGAACTTTTTGATATGTCTGATATGCTGCCTGCGGGTCATTGAGCAGTTCTTCCGTTTTACCCAAAGCCATTAAAGCGGAAATATCTGTTGGGCGCTGTTTCAAAAATAAGTTGAGCTGCTCTTTTGCCTCTGCATACTTATGGGCAAGCAGGTACTGTTCTGCCAATTCTCGCCGGAAGTCGATCGCGGCAGGCGCTGTTTGGAGTATCTTTTTAAATATCTCCTCAGCTTTTTCGGTTTCTCCGGTTAAGGCACAGAGCTGCCCCCGTAATTTAAGTGTATTGAGATCATTATTATGCTCTTCACCAAGCCTGCCAAAGAGTTCGTGAGCCTTTGCATAATCTTTAGCATACATACACATTTGGATCGCTTTTAAGCGTAAAGGATGATTATCAGCATTCACCGGGGCAGTTTCTGCGCTTAGGAGTTTTGGGAGCGCTTCATCATATTGCTGTTTTTTCTCTAAAAGCCGCGTTAAGGCAAGGGCAGCAGGTGCATAGCCGGGGTCAATAACAAGAGCATCGTAGTAATACTGTTCAGCCTCTTGCGGCAACTGTTTTTTTTCAAAAAGGAAACCTAGTTCCGTATAAATAGTAGCGTTTTCTCCCGTTACCCGCAGCAGCGACCGATAGGTATTGAGCGCATCGTCCAACTTATCAAGCTGCAAATACGCTGCCGCGATTCCTGATAAAACCTCTCCCCATGAAGGGTTAACACGAAGCGCTGAATTATAATAGACTATCGCTTCTTCATAGCGCTTTTCTTGACGGAGCAGCCCTGCCAAATGGAAGTTTAGATATGGATGATTAGCATCTACCCGTAAACCGTCTTTATAGATGTCAATCGCTTGCTCAACTTTTCCGGTAAGGGCATATAAATTGCCGAGCTGGTCATACGCATGCGCATGATCGGGCTTAATTTCTATTGCACGGGAGAAATACTCTGCAGCCTTATCATAATTCCGCATGCGCTTATAGGTTTTTGCAAGATTATAGAGGATTTCATCACTTTCTTCGGTACTTGACCGGGCTTTTTCCAGTATTTTGAGAGAATCTTCATAGCGTTCCAAATGCCGGTAAATACGCCCGAGGTTAATCATTAAATCAACATTATCGGGTTCCCGTTCATATAGCCTAAGATATGCAGCTAATGATCTGTCCAGATCACCTTCATCAGCATATATCCTCGCCAATAAGCCTTCAATCTTTTCCTTATCAAGCGGAGACATATCTGGATACTTCTTTAAAGTATTGGTCAATAACTGTTCAGCGTATTCAAAATCCTGTGTAATTAATGCAGAATTTGCCCGCTCAAAGATAAAATCAAGTGATTCCGACATAGTTCCTCTATATTAAATGGTTATTCTTTCCGTGGCCGTGCCCATACTTCCTGCGAAAAAGAGCCAACTCTCGTTCCGTCTGAATCATCATAGGCTGCTACCGTGAAAAAATAGATTTTGCCATTGCTTAAATCCGGTATACGATAGGAGAGAACTTTCCCGACATTGATTGGCGATCCGGGTGAAAAATATTCTCCTTTCCGTTCACCATAATATACCTTATATCCCTTTACATCAAAATCGATAGACGGAGTCCATGAAAGCTCTATCGCTCCATCCTTTGGAGCAGCAAAAAGCCGTGCAGGCGGTAAGGGTTCGCTGTCTTTTTCGTATTCAAAACTGATAGAATGCACAATCGGGGTTTTCTGCCCGTCTGCAGTGGGGTACAGGTTTCCTGCAATCTGAAAAAAGCGCCCTGTCATCCCGGTAATTGCTTGCCCGCTCCATATAGGTTTCCATTCCGGCTCCGTTTCTGTCCACGCATAGCGGTTCTCTCCTGAACGGATAAAAAACACCGCTTCGGTTTGTACCGGAGTATCCGCAGAAACAGTTACTTTCTTCGCCTCTGATAAGGAACCTCCCGAATCCAGAATGAGGGATTCAAAGCGACCCCCATTCAAATGATAGCGGTCAAATAATGCAGCTTGTTCGGCAAATGTTGGCGGTTCTATAAACTGCCGGGTAACCTTCAGCTCATCAATTAACCCTGCATACTGCACCCCAATGGACACCGCAGCGCTATTCCCCAACTTTGAAAGGAGAACGGCATCGCTTTCCCGCCCGTTTTCAGTGATATAGACGATGTTTTCCGTGTGCCCGTTCATCCGGTATTCTAAGAGACCGAGTTCTTCATCATAAGTGATGAGATGATGCGACCACTGAGAAGGAATAAGGTTTGTGCGACCTCTCAGTTGAATAGAAATGCCATTTTGGTACTTATCCTGCCAAATATTAAAAAAGTTCCACTCCAGTTTATTCTGAATAATTTGTGCCAGAATATGCTGATCGGTCAGCCGGTCTCGTTCAAAATAAGAAGAGTACCATTGCAAAATAACACTGCCGTTTTCCGCAACTGAAGGAGCAATCCAAAATTCAATACTAAACGAACCGGTAGAACGCTCCCCTGCAAAAAACGAACCTTGCTGTGGACGAAGCACAAGCCCTGCTGTTTTTGCATGAGGACTACAAAGCGCAGCACCGCTGCCGAACTTTGCTTGCGTGCTTCCGGCAAAACGCATATTTGAAGACTGAACCGTGTAAGAACTTGTTTCTTCGAGTATAGAGGGAGAGTCAAAACTCACATACATATCCGTTTGCTGCGTGATTTTAGGGACACTGCTGCTAAGCGAAATCCCCGGATTTCCGTACTTTCCGGGACACATTTGTATATTTTCCGTATACTGCAGCATTCCCCAGCCGTTTTTTCCGCCTAATTCAAAAACTGCCGGATTAGCAAAGGCTAAACTCAACACACCTACAAAGAGAAACAATACTGCCCTAAGTTTTTTTCTACACATCATCGCCTTCAATTATCGGTAAGGATCATCCATTATTTAACAGTTGGACACCCCTAAAAACTATATCTGAGTTTTTAGAAGTGTCTAGTTCTCGTTACGCTATGCCGTATGCCCTTATGTATAGAGCAGCTCACCTGAATAATACCTGCTCTCTTTACCTGAGTCGGCAGTAATGCAGAGCGCTCCGTCTTTCGCAATTCCGGTAAGGACACCGGTAATAATATCCTTTTCCTGCTGTCCGCGCATAAAGCGTACCATCGTTCCGCGGCTTAATAAGCGGCGTGAGACCTCTTCGTTCCAGTCATTCCGAGTGAGGCAGCTTTGAATACGTGTAAGCAACGCAGGAATGAGCGTTTCAAACGAAGGACATCGGCTGGAACCGGCTGCCAGAGCGAGCGACGTTGCTGAATGTTCGATCTCTCGCAGAAAATCTTTTTGCAGGATATTTATTCCTATCCCTGCAAGAATACAGCCGCCTGCACTCTCGCAGAGAATACCGGCGATCTTTCTACCGTTCACAAAAACATCATTCGGCCATTTTACCACGGTTTTTACCGCAGGCGGTAAAAACGAGTCGATGGTCTCACTGACCGCAAGCCCGATCCGCAGGGTAAAATCGGTAGAAGCCGCCTGCCGTAAGATAAGTGTACCCAGCAAGTTCTCTCCTGCAGGGGAAAGCCACTGCCTGCCGGATATACGTCCGCGTCCCTCTGTCTGATACCCTGCATAAATAAATGTGCCGTTCGGGCAGCCGTCCGCAATGCAAGCACGGGCTGTTTGCAGGGTCGAAGCAGTTCGGGCATAATAATACACCGGTGCGCCAAAAGGATTTTGTATCGAGGTTGTTTCTCGTGTTTCTGCTATCAAAATAAACTCCGGGAATAATCTTTATCAGCTTCTTCTTGCACTTCAGGGGTAGAAAGGATACTTTCCGCATTTGTTTCGCCGCGGATTTTTTCTACCAATTCGGTATTGTTCTTTAAAAAGCGGGTAAGCGTTTTATCAAAAAGCTCCATGCAAACACGGGCATCATCTTCCGCCCGGTGCGCTTCCAAAGCTGTTATACCAAGCTGCACCGCAAGATCCTGCAGGGCATAGCTGGAAAGACCGGGGTATACTTCTTTGGCAAAAATCCGTGTATCTACAACCTTATTCGTCAGCGGAGGTTTATCCGCCCGTTTTAACTCCGCATTGATGTAGTTTACATCAAAGGGTGCGTTATGTGCAACCAACACAGCATTACCGATAAAGGCAAAAAAATCAGGAAAAACATCGGCTATCAGCGGTTTATCCTTGAGCATCGCATCGGTAATACCGTTAACCTTGCCCGCTTCTTCCGGCATCGGCATTTCCGGGTTCATCAGCATATTAAACCGGGCAATGGGACCGCGCCGATCGAACTTTACTGCTCCGATTTCTACAATCCTGCCCGTAACGGGATCGAGCCCGGTTGTTTCCGTGTCAAATGCAACAAAGACTGCCGTGTCATACACGGCAGCCAGCCAATCATAACTTGTCATTTAAGATCGTAGTTTAGACTTCGAGTAAATCTTTCAACCTTTTCCTCAGCCCGCTTCTTCGCAGCTGCAAGATCGTTGTTATTCTCACTCATAAACTCAGGATGAATAATATAGATTTTGATCTTGGGTTCGGTACCACTCGGGCGGATACTGATAGTTGTTCCATCTCCAAGGAAATACCGCAGCACGTCACTTACCGGGATGTATATCGCCGATGTCTTTTCCGGCGTGCGGGGATTGTAGAGAACTGAGTGCTTTACATCCCAGACGGTCCATACCTCTTCGCCACCGATCTCTATTAATGGAGACTTGCGGAGTTTTGCCATCATATTATTCATAATTTCAACACCTTCCGCACCAGGAAATACCTTGTTGATGGTTGTTTCGCAGAAGCAGCCGTACTGTATAAAGAGTTCATCCAACCGCTCTAACAGACTCTTCCCCTGTTTACGCCAGTACAACGCCATTTCGGCACAGATGGCGGAGGCAGCGATGCCGTCTTTATCGCGGATTTCCATTCCAAAGTTATAGCCGTAACTTTCTTCAAAACCATAGATATAGTGATAACCTTGATTGGATATCTCATCAGCCTTGTTGCAAATCCATTTAAATCCCGTCAAACATTCAAAGGTTTTCACTCCGTATTGTTCTGCAATGCGGTCACAGAGTCTCGATGTTACAATGGAGCGCACAATCGCCGGCTTTTCGGGCATTACGCCGAATTCTTTTGCAGTCAAGCAGATGTAGTCCGTAAAGAGCGCTCCCATTTGGTTTCCGGTAATCAGGTGCATTTTTCCGTTTTCGTCTTTTACCGCTGAGGCAAAACGGTCTGCGTCGGGGTCGGTAGCCATAAGGATGTCAGCACCTTCTTTTTCCGCTAGCTCAATCGCCATTTTTAAAGCAGCCGGGTCTTCAGGGTTCGGGTAGCTGACTGTCGGGAAATTTCCGTCCGGCTCACGCTGCTCCGGTACAGTCAAGACACTAAAGCCCATATCGCCAAGCACTTTCTCAACGTGCATCGCACCGGTACCGTGCAGCGGGGTGTAGACAATCTTAACAGACTTGGACATCTCCTTAATAAGATCACCGCGGTGCAGCTTTGCTTTTACGCTTTCCCAATATTGTTCATCTATTTCTTTATCAATAATAATGAGCTTTCCCGCTTTCACAGCCTCGTCACGGTTCATCATTTTAACGGTTGTAACGGCATTTACTTTGTCGATAATGCCCTTGTCGTGGGGCGGAATAACCTGAGCGCCGTCATTCCAGTATGCTTTGTATCCATTATATTGAGGGGGATTGTGAGAAGCTGTTACCACAACACCGGTATCACAGCCGAGCTTTCTAATTGCATAGGATAGTTCAGGAGTTGGGCGGAGTGCCGAAAAGAGATAGACTGTAAAGCCGTTTGCTGCAAAGATAAGTGCGGTAGCTTCTGCAAATACATCTGAATAACGGCGTGAGTCATGGGCAATAACAGCTTTTAATGCACCGCTTTTTGCTTTCTCCGGAAAAGTTTCTATAATATAGTCGGCAAGACCCTGTGTCGCTTTTTTAATTACGGTTGGGTTCATACGGTTGGTACCGCCGCCGATCATTCCGCGTAAACCGCCTGTTCCAAATTCCAATGTCCGGTAAAAACGGTCAAACAGCTCTTTTTCGTTATTTTCTGCAATAAGAGCTTCTACTTCTTTTACAAAGGTTGGGTCATTTTCTTCTGCCATATACTGCTGTGCAGATGCAAGAATTGTTTTACTATCCATAATAAAGTCTCCTCTTATCGTTAGGGCAGCTTTTAAAAATATGAAAAGACTGCAAAAGTTACCCATTGATGTTCTTTCAGTTTTAGTGTACTCCATTTTTTCCGCTTACGCAAGCGAAATCAACAACCCCGGCAAAGAGCGTAACCGAGCAACGGCAGGTAGTAACATCCTTCCTTAAGTTAAAAAAGGGGTACCTTAATACTCCAAAACTCTGTACACCGATCGGCAATTTTCCCGGAAAATTCATATATCGAGCATATCAGAGCTTCTGTAATCCGATAATTTTATATTATGAGCATCTCTAATGTATTCGATAGTCCACTGAGAATTGACGCAAGGGTATTTTTTTCGTACATTGGAAGATATGAAAACAGATTACGATATAATTATTGTCGGTGCCGGTGCAGCGGGGATGGCTGCTGCGCAATATGCGTGCCGGGCAAATTTAAAAGTGTTAGTAATAGAAGAAAAAGCGCCGGGCGGACAGGCAATACTGATTGATTCGCTGGAAAACTATCCCGGCTATGCGGAACCGATTAACGGTTTTGAATTTTCTGAAAATATGCGCAAACAAGCTGCCGGATTCGGGGCTGAATTTACCACAGCAAAAACGGAAGCGCTTACAAAAAATGCTGACGCTTCTTTTACGGTAAAAACGTCCGATAAAACATACACAGCGCTTACCGTGATCATCGCAACAGGAGCGGAACACCGGAGTCCCGGTATTCAAGGTGAGCAGGAGCTGCGGGGCAGAGGGGTATCTTACTGCGCTACCTGCGACGGACCGTTTTTTAGAAAAAAGCACATTGTCGTAGTAGGCGGCGGAGATGCAGCCTGTGATGAAGCGCTCTTCCTTTCAAACTTAACAGATACCGTTACGATGATACATCGCCGTGATTCATTTAGGGCGCAAAAAGCGCTTGTAACCCGTACGCTGAATAACCCGCACATCAAAGCAATCTTTGATACCACTGTCAAGGAAATAAAGGGAAGTACAGCGGTAACATCGGTGATTTTGCAGAACGTAAAAACAAAAGAAGAGCAGGAGCTTGCCTGCGATGCGGTATTCTTTTTTGTCGGGATGAAGCCAAATACGGAGCTTGTTCCTGACGCTGAAAAGGATGCGGCGGGATATATCGTTACCGATGAGGATATGCGTACTTCGGTAGAGGGACTTTATGCTGCGGGAGATGTGCGCGCTAAATCGTTCCGGCAGGTGGTTACTGCAGTTGCCGATGGAGCTATCGCGGCCCATACTGCTGCTGCCTACATTGATAATCTCCGCAGTTAAGTACTTTGAATCTCCGGCGTTTTTTCTCTTTTTGTATATGCAGCGCCCTCTTGGCGCTGCCGGTACTGAGTGTGCAGCTCGGCGCTCAGACTGCTCCGCTTAAAACACTGCCTGATTTTTATGATTCCGTACCGGCAGCAGAGCTTGCTGCGCGGATTACCGATGCGATGACGGATGAAGAACTGTTGGCGCAAACCTTTATGTTCGGCTGGGCGGGACAGGAACCTACTAATCTGCTGATGGACTGGATTACCGAACGGAGCTTGGGCAGCATCAAGATATTCGGATGGAATACGGAGGACAGCGTTGAACTTGCAAAAGCGGTCGGGCTGTTGCAGAAAAAGTCCAATAGTACCCGCTTCCGTATTCCGCTCTTTGTTGCAACGGATCAAGAAGGAGGATGGATACGCCATGTCAAGGGGCTTACCTCTGAAACCCCCGGTAATCTGGCAATCGGCGCTTCCGGTTATCCCATTGATGCCTACTACGAAGGGTTTTACATTGCGCGTGAATTATCGGTGCTCGGGATTAACCTGAATTTTGCACCGACGGTAGACCTCTACACCAATCACGAATCTTCAATTATTGGGCCGCGTTCTTTCGGTCAGTCCCCGGAAGCAGCCGGCATTTTAGCTCGTGCCTTTGTGCAGGGAAGCAGAAAGGCGGGGGTACTCACCACTGCGAAGCATTTTCCCGGGCATGGAGACACTGCGTTAGACAGCCACGGCAAATTGCCGAGCATTGCTATTTCTCAAGAAACACTCTATAACCGCGAGCTTATTCCGTTTCAGTATTTAATTGAGTCAGGCGTACCTGCTATTATGACGGGGCACCTCCATTTTCCCGCAGTGTCGGAGCATGGAGAACCGGCGACCTTTTCACGGTACTTACTGCAAACAGTGCTGCGCGGGCACCTTGGGTTTAAAGGCTTGGTTATCACCGATGATATGATGATGCACGGAGCAATCCGCTATGCCGGTGCAGTCGATAAAGCGGTACAGCTTGCGTTGGAAGCCGGAAACGATATTATTGAATCTTCTACAACACCGCGACTGTACGATGCATTTTGGACGGAAAATCTCAAACGGATGCAAACTACTCCTGCATTCCGGCTGCGGGTAAAGGATGCTGCCTACCGGATTATCGAAACAAAGCTGCGGTATTTTAAGAGCGGTAATGCTGTACCGCTTTATCCCGATGTGTATACCGTTGCTGACAAGCTGCCGGATGCGGAAGGGCAGGCGTTTTTTCTTTCGCTGGCAGCACGGGCTGTAACTATTGTCCGGAATAAGTATATTCCCTATACCGCAAAGCCGAGTGAAAAAATCTTATTGGCAGGGGGCTACTCAGCGTTTTTGCAGGCAGGACTCAAGCGTTTTCCGGGGGCAAAAACCAGTAATTTATCGGATGGGCTTTTGTCAAAGGCAGCTGTCAGCGATACCATTATCTTCTGCCTTGCTAATGATTCATCATTGCAGCTCTTACAACAGCTGTACAAAGCATATCCTCGGAAAAAATACATTATTTTCTCCTGCCTTTCCCCGGTTTTTTTATCCGGGATTCCTGAAATTCCTACAGCGATTGCCTTATACAGCTATGCCCCCGTGTCTTTTACCGCAGGGTTTGCCGCATTGCTCGGCGATTATACCCCGCAGGGCAAGCTGCCGCTCGATGGGATCAATTAGGGTACTAGCGTTGTTCAATGATCAGATTATCTCGGTGTAGCCGTTCGCAATGAACTGCTGCAGCATATAACAATGTGGATAACTTTTCCGATATCATATTCAACTGGGATTTTTATTCGTGCAGAGTTAATATTCACATGCCGCGCCGAAGGTGTTGATTAAGTCCTTGCGGATTTTCATCTCAGGTTTTTATAAAATGAGTTTGGTAATCCTGTTTTGAAGTGTACCGCGTCTTTCTTCCCAAAATGGCTAAGCGATTATTCGCATTGTCAAATCCCTCTACCGGTTCGTCCGTATAAAAATACTCTGCTGTCAGAGAGGATTTACCGTTATTCCCGCTCCTAAATCGGCAATCGTTGTTTTGTTAAGCGAATCTGCCATCGCCTGTTGAGCTTCGTGCAATGCGGCATCAAGCACACGGTGAATCTTACTTCCGACAGGGCATTGCGGATTTGGATTCGGATGGAAATTAAAAACCTCCCGCTCCTCTGCACCCTCATTGATTGCGTTGTATACATCCAGCAGCGTGATTGTATCAGCCTTCCGTGCCAAGTATGAACCGCCGACCCCTGCCGCAGTTCTTACCAATCCCGCCTTTTGCAGCTGCAGCAAAATCTTCCGTATGATAACAGCATTGACTCCGGTGCTCGCAGAAATAAAATCGGAAGTAACGCGCATATCCTTTTCAAAATATTGAATGCACAAAAGCGTATGAACCGCTGCTGTAAAACGAACACTGATTTTCATATTCAACCCTTATCTTATTTTTATAGAGAACAGGGACCGTCTCAAAAGTTGGTTACTTTTTCTACATCCCCATTCCCTTATTTCATTTTTTATAGTAGCTCCTGCAAAACCCCGCCAATGTCATCATTGATACAGAGCGACTGTTTTTCTATTTCGTACGGTGCAAACGCTTCCCCAAAATTGATACAAACATACTGTGCATTCGGGTTTTTTGCCGTCATCTGCCAAAACGGATACTTTATAATTCCGGGAGTGTTTCTTCCAACACCCAGTTCAAGAAACAACACGTTCCCCGTTCCTTTTTGTTGACCGGAACAGCTTGTTATATTCCGGCTTTGTAAAAAACTTCCTTGAGATGCAGCAGTTGAAGAAACATCAGTTTCTGAAAACTGTTGCATTGATGCGCGATCAGCGCATACGTCAATAATCGATGTTTGCCGAAAGGCAAAGTCGAAGTGTTTTTCAGCCACGCTATTTAAGCGGCTGAAAATAAACCTTTGATATCGAGCGGCAGCCTGATCCCAGCCTTCGTCTGTAACAAACGTGTCATCTGCCCGAAGGTTCATACTCATCGGTTTTCCGCAGACAGGACAATGCGGTACAAGTTCTGATGGGATTTTCATCTTGCTGCGGAATTCCCACATTGCGCGGATTTGTTTTTCGTTGTCATAGGTTTTGTGATGACACGGTTCACTGCATTGAAACAGCCCGTAGTCGCCCTGCGTATAAAACAGCCGTTCCTTGTCAAAACCTGCCTTTTGGAAACAATGATCTACATTTGTCGTAAGCACAAAATAGTCTTTGTTCCGTACAAGCGAAAGTATGTTGTTATAAACCGGTTTTGGCGGATCCATATACCGGTTTATCATAATATAGCGGCTCCAGTATGCCCAACGCTCTTCAAGCGAGGCAAAAGGAGCAAATCCGCCTGAATACATATCCTGAAAACCGTACTTGACTGCAAAATCGGAAAAGTATTTTTCAAACCGCTCACCCGAATAGGTGAAGCCTGCCGAAGTGGAAAGACCGCTTCCTGCGCCGATGACAATGGTTTCCGCTTCGGAAATAATCTGTTTTAATTGCTCAATAGCTTCTCTCATATAAAATCCTCCGGTAAATCCCTTCATCTTTTTCGCTAAACACATTAAACACAACTTTCATGCGCATAGCAGCCCCAGCCATGTCCGGGCGCAGCGTTGTTTGCTCTTTTGTCTCTTTCCACTTTTTGACCGCAGCGACCGCAATTTGCGCAGCCTCTTCCTGCGGAAAGCAGAAAACACCCGTTGAAATACAGCAGAATGCGATTGAAGAAATACCATGAGCTTTTGCCGCGTCAAGACACGATGTATAGCATGATGAAAGCAAATCACAATCGGTTTGCGTAAGCGGTCCGTCTACTATCGGCCCGACAGTATGCAGCACAAACTTGCACGGCAGATTAAACGCAGGCGTGATTTTTGCCTGCCCTACCGGCTCTTCATGTCCTTGCTTTTTCATCATCGAATCGCACACAGCACGGAGCTGGATTCCTGCACATGTGTGAATGCAGTTATCAATACAGGCGTGGCAGGGCTGCCAACAACCGGTCATTCCGCTATTCGCTGCATTCACGATTGCATCAACTTTGAGCGTCGTAATATCGCCGTGCCAAAGGTAGAGATCATTGCACACCGGTACTAAATCCGCGATGTCAGTAATACCGCGTGTTCTATTTTCTTCCTGCAGATACTCATCTTGTACACGCAAAAATGCTTCACTTACAGGATCAGCCGGCCGCACATTTACGAGCGAACGGAGAAGATAGTGTTGTTCGGTTTCGCCTTCGGGAATCTGCACTCCGCTGTAGTGCGGATTTTCTGCAAGGAGATATTCAATTAAAAAAAGCCGCCGTTCTGTCTGTGTCATCATGCACCTTCTTTGAAATGCAACAGTATTTTTGTTGATATGTCTATCGCAACTTCCTTCGGGCATTTCTTTTGCCCTTCCATGAAATCCGTGTAAGCTGTTTGAACTGCTGTTCTAATTAACTTACAACATAAATATACAGCAAATTGATTGTAATGTCAATAGAACTTCTTGTTTTTTATGAAAAATGAGTTGTTATTCGTGAGGAGGGGTAATGTTCACATTCCGCATCTAACATGAGGGGATTAAAACCGAGTGCAACCATCTCGTCAAAACATACATCCTTGTACAGGGCATCTCTAAAAACTCAGGTATAGTTTTTAGAGATGCCCGACGAGTTTTGTTTAAGTCATTATTAAACGAAGACTTAAACAAAACATCGCAAATTAAATTTAAGGGAAACCTCTCAAAACTGATTCGCAGTCCGCTTCAGCGGATATGATGCATCATTTCCTTACAGAACAAGCCGATAGGCTTGAAGTTTTTAGAGGTTCCCTACATTTTTGAACGTGAATTTTGGCTCATTTCAGCCATGGATGGCGCTGTTGAACAGCGTACGTCCGTGTACGCTGTTCAACGGCAAGTTTTTCTGACGAAAAACTTGCTTCTGATTTGCACCCCCGCCATCCATGGCACTGTTGAACAGCGTACGTCCGTGTACGCTGTTCGACGGCAAGTTTTTCTAGCGAAAAACTTGCTTCTGTATTGCACCACCGCCATCCATGGCGGGTTATTTTTCCAGCGCTTCGGTTTTCCAGTCTTTAATCGTGCGTGTTTCTTCGTCAAAAGAACTTCCTATCAGCACAATCTTCTTTCCATCAGCCTTGTACTTTTCCGCATAGCCGTTCTCTTTTATTTGGTTCAGGGCATCTTCCGCACTGCCGTTGCCGGAGAGCTTAAACTCGAATATGTAAACACTATCAGCCGTTTTAAGTACACAGTCAGCTCTTCCCATTGCAGAATGTACCTCTGTCTGTACAAACTGTCCCATGAGCGTAAAGACGAGATACACCGCTGTCTGGTAGTTCTGTTCCCGCAGTTTCAAGTTTTCTTCTGTGAAGCTATCATACGCAATACCGGAAATGATCGCCTTGAGCCGCTCCATAACCCCTTCTACATTCCCCGCTCGAATATCTTCCACAAACTTCCATACCGATTTTCCCGTCTCCACAAACGGCAGTCCCGAATACGCAGGCAGCAGATTCTTCAAAAAGCCATATCGGACTTCATTATTCGGAAAGCCAAGCCGATACATCCCTGCTTCTTGGATGTATGTCTTAATCGTTAAATACCCTGCTTGAAACAGAATCGGCAATGCATCTTGAGCAACCGCCCGATAGGTTTGTAAGCCTTCTTCATCAAGTTCAACCTTTCCGTCCAGATCGGGAATATAATAATGCGCTTCTTTTAAGAAGTTGACTAAAAAGGTCGGAGTTCCCGTACCGAACCAATAGCTTTTAATCTCTTTTTTGACTAAGGCACTCAGTACACTAAAGGGATTGTACATTCCTTTCCCTGCCGGGTGGAATAAGTAGCCGTCATACCACTGCTTTAAGGCTGCTAATGCCTGCGGATAGTCCATATTCTGCCGTGTTGCGAGTGATTGTATCTCCGGTTGGAAGGTCGTTTCCAACTCTTCTTGTGTAATACCGCAAATACCAGCATAGTCTTCTTCCATTGATATATCACGCAGGTTATTCAAATCGCTGAAAATGCTGATTTTGCTAAACTTTGTTACCCCAGTTAAAAACGCAAAGCGGATATATTCATCGCAGGTTTTAATCACCGAGTAAAAGGCTTTGAGCGTATTACGGTAGTGTTCATTCAGCTCTTCATTGACACCCATCGTTTGTAAAAGCGGCTTATCGTATTCGTCTACAAGAATAACGGCTTGTTTGCCGGTTTTGTTATATGCAGCCTTTATCAGCCGTTCAAAACGTGAGGCAAAAAACGGCTTTTCTTCTTTTGCAACGAGTATACCGTATAGGCTTTCCTGTTCCTTTAATAAAGAATCGAGCCGTTCGCTCAAAGCCTCGCTTTCAAGATACTGACCAATGTTAAAATCAAAATACAGCACCGGATATACTTGCCATGGGGTTCGGTTTTCTTGTGCAGCTTGCTCCTCTTCGGCTTTTTCAAGGTACAAATCTTTAAACAGCTCTTTTTGTCCGCGAAAATATGCAGCGAGTGTTGAAAGAAATAAACTTTTACCGAATCTCCGCGGGCGGCTGAGGAAATAGACCTTACTGCTGGTTGCCAAGTGAAAAAGGTATGCTGTTTTATCCACATAAAGAAACCCTTTTTCCCGTAAATCTTT
>NZ_JBQNBW010000057.1:0-17262 GCF_052169735.1 Treponema sp. | reverse complement strand
TATAATTCCAACTTTAATGAGGTGCCATCCAAATAAATTGCTTCCGATTCTGTGATTTTAATTTTCTGTTCTTCGGTAAATCCTATGGTTTCTCCGTGGTGCAGCGTTACATCTTGTTCTAAAACGTACTCAAGGATAGATAATAGAAAATCATATACTTCACTACCTTTCATATGTGCATCGATTATTTCTATTTCGGATTTACTGAACTCTTTCATCCCATATGTATAAGCACTGCTTTTCTTATCTCCATTGATAATCCCGATATACACCCACAGCTGAATTGGTAACATATCCTCCAATAAAAAATGAGCAAAATCAAGATAAAGATTTTTTGGGAGTAACAGTGTCGATGCACCTTGATATACCCCTATTGCTGTTTCAGACGTTCTCAAAATAGAAGCATTCACTTTAGTTAACAGAGAGTACCTTTCCACTGCCGATGTATTGTCAGCTAAAACTGAGACTATTGCATGCTGTGTATGTTTTTTTACCTCTTTCTCCGCATCTTTCCAAAGGTAAGAATAGCTGTACATGGATTCAAATTCTTCAGCGGGTATCGGCGCAGGCATCAACGCAATGACTACCCGTTCTTCGCCGATTTTAAATGAGGCAGTAGTATCATCGCCCTCGATCTGATCAACCGTAAGTCCCCAATATGATTTTAAATCCTCGATAACTTTCTCCAATGAATACCCGCTATCGCCTTTAAACATCGGCATAGATAAAATGAGCGGTGCTTTAGTTTCCATTTTTTTATTTTTTTTACCGAATGTGTTCTTCAAAATTCCCATGATATCTCCTTTCGCCAAGGTATTCAAAACCGATCGTAAGTGCGTTCATAATAGTAAATAAAAATGAATCGAGCTGACCGCTGCCGCAGGCATTCTGCGTTTGCCCGAAAGCGTCAAGCATTTCTTGGAAACCATCGGTGCTTAGTTTTTTAAACAGGCACTGCAATTTCGGATCGCGGCTCTTTTCCAATCAACAACCCCGCCGACGGATAAACCGCTTTCGGCTATCACGTCCTCCATTGTGGTTGCCGAAAATCCTTTTTCGAGAAATTTCCGTGCGGCTGCTTTTCTAATTTCCTTTTTTCTTTCTTCGGGAAGTAGTCGTGTTCTTTGCATATTTATGAACTTCTCTTTACCGAGAAAATCCTCGGTAAAGAGAAGTATATTCCAAGGGAAGAAATGTATCAAGCAGCTTACTTTTGGTTTGAATCAAGGTTTTTAAAAACTTTTTTGGGAAAGGGGCAGCAACCCTATCTAGCTTTTCTGTAAAAATCATTATTCGGCTACCGGTGTTCTTTTGTCTATTCAATCAGCAACCCCGACGCAGAGCATCAGGGCACAGTGCTATATGGCAAAGATATTCGTGTACAAGCCCTTCCTTGACAAACTTGGTCTGAAAGTTCCGTACAGCCTACTGTCAGCTTTGTTACAGGCTGCTGGAGAGAGCAGTTTTCTTTATTAAGTGGTGAACGGTTCCTCCATTGCCAAACCATTGCTCCTTTGAAAGGTCTGCAAGGCGTACGTGAAGCGGTAAACTTTTTGTTCGTGCCGAGAGACGGTGCACTTGTTCTTTCCTCAAAAACACCCTATGCCGATGTGAAAAAAGAAATGCCTCCCTTAAAGTATACAGCTGAAAAAATTAATAAATTCTTCACCATTAAGCAGGAACTTACCGCGGATGGCAGTGGTTCCTATTGCGGTCAGCTTTCTGAACGTACACGGAGGGAGACTTTCCTGCTTTCAAAAACTCCTGTTTGCGCTGATACTTTGACGGTGCCGGCTTTTCCTATTGTTTTAATCCAAAAGCCGCGGACACCGCCAATAAGCGGAATTACGTGAGGACCAATGAGCTGCCCCGGACCTTTCAGTTTAATCTGTACAACTTCGTTGCTGTACGGCAGAACATTCCCGGCTTGATCAAGGAGTTTTACAACACAGCGGACAGCATCAGGCATATCGGCAGAAAGTTTTGTCTCGTCAACAGTAAGGCTGAGCTCTGTTGCAATGGGATTAGCCGCAAGCCGGCGGGTGATACGCTCTGTACCGTTTATATATCCGGTAAAAACAGCATCTTCCCAGCTACCGCCCCACATACCGGCAAGGTTTTCGATAATAACAGGGGGATGCGGTAGACCGGGATAGCGGTCAACCGCCGGATAGAACAACCCTAAGTCTGTGCTGCCTACCGTAAGCCTGACTGCATCACAGTTTGTACAGATGACGAGCGGGGCTATTCCGCCGACGGCACGGTCTCCAACTGTGTAATGAGTGAGCGGTTCCAGTATTGGACGCACTTCTGCAGAAAGTTGGCTTGCATACGCATACGCTGCAAATTTCGGAATACGGAACATATCCATCACACCGTGATAGCAAATCCGGTCGCCTGAGCCGAAATTCGCATGGGTGTTATAGTCAAATGCACACCAACCGATTGCCCCGCATTTTTGCGGATCGAGGGCGGCAGCATTTTGTACGGCAAGGTGGAGCTGGGCGTGTTTTACCAGCCGCTCTTCTTGATCAAACCGTTTGGTAGGATACATGTGTCCGCCGAACTCCGTAATAAGGTAGGGAACCAGCTCCCCTAGTCCGCTTACCTCCCGCTGCGTTCTTAAAACCCATCCGGCTGTCTGTGAATCGGACGGTATTCCATGCGTACCGTAGGTAAAGTCATTCATGGTATAGACATCTTCAAAAAACTCGCTCTTTTCAATACAGCGGACACCGCCTGTTTGGCGATGCGGGTCAAGCTCATGTGCAAGTGCATTGGTACGCTGATAAAACGCTGTGCAATCAGGGGATTCATTGATGCGCACTCCCCACAGCACGATAGAAGGATGATTCCGATCCCGAATAATCATATCCCGGACATTCTGACAGCTGATATCCTGCCATGCGGAATCGCCGATATGCTGCCAGCCGGGGATTTCTTCAAACACTAACAGCCCAATTTCATCACAGCGGTCTAAAAAATAGGGGGATTGAGGATAATGGGATGTCCGCACCATATTGACACCCAGCTCATATTTGAGAATGTCGGCATCTTTTTGTTGCACCCGCTTTGGCATCGCATACCCGTTGTAGGGGAACGACTGATGGCGGTTCAACCCGCGCAGCTGAATACGTTTGCCGTTTAAGAAAAAGCCTTCGGGCGTAAATTGTGCGGTGCGGAAGCCGATCCGCGCAGATACGGTATCGGAAATAAAACCGTCTTCCCAAAGCGTTACTTCAACGCGGTACAGCTCCGGTTTTTCCACTGTCCATAAGCGGATACCGGTTAATTCGTCCATCATCAGCGATAGCGAATAATCCGGTACGGAAATTTCAATGCTCTTACTCAATTCAGCCCGTTTCCGGTTGCGGGAATCGTAGATCGCTGCCGATACATCAATGGTTTTAGGGATGCGTTCAGTATGAGCAATATCAACAGCAACCTCCAAAGCCTTCGTTGTTGCCGATACAAGCAGCGGCTGTGCATAGATTGATTTGATATAGCACTGCGGCACTGCCCGTAAACTGACATCCCGATATATACCCCCATAGCAAAGATAATCGATGGAACCGCCGAAAGGCGGTATATCGGGTCGTTCGGTAGAGTCAACGTATACCACCAGGAGATTGCGTTCTTCTTCACCATAGATAACCGCTTGGGTAATGTCGATGGAAAATGGCGTGTAGCCGCCCTTATGCTCACCGGCGCATTGTCCGTTGATAAAAACCTTGGCATAACTCATTACCCCTTCAAAATCAATAAAGAGGCGCATTCCTTCTAAATGCGGAGGTACTGCAAATTTTCTCCGGTAACAAGATTGAAACTGATAACTTTTTTCATCAAAATAATGATACGGCAGCTCCTTCACCGTATGAGGCAGCTGTACTTCCGTAAAATCTTCATTGCTGCAATCCGGTTCAAGATATTTTTCATCAAATGTATCTGCAAACTGCCACTGTTGCCAGAGAGGTATAATTGTCCGTGCCACCGTAGTCCTCCTCGAATTAATGCACATCCGAATAGTATAAGCAGCATACGACATCTATGCAAGTATGAATCCCTGCCTCGAAGGCAATCTGTGTATCAAAAGGTACAATCGGAACACCTTACGAAGCTATATGAAATTCTTTAGAAGCAGGCGGCAAGGTCTTGCTTAAAAAATTTGACATTTTGGGTAAATCCTTGTATCATTTTTTTATGAGTATTAGCCTTTATTCTCTGGGAGCCGCAGAGGAAGTAACCGGCTCAAAGCATATTTTGGATGTGGATGGATGTTTGTATCTTTTTGACTGCGGAGCATTCCAAGGGAAGCGGGCGGAGGCGGACAAAAAGAACCGCGATTTTAATGTTCCGGCAGATAAACTGACCGCTGCCGTACTTACCCATGGGCATTATGATCACTGCGGGCTGCTGCCGCTGCTCGGACTGCACGGGTTTACCGGGAATATCTATGCAACCCCCGCCTCACGGGATATAGCAAATCTTGTCTTGATGGATTCTGCCCGTATACAAGCGCGGGATGCCGAGTATCTCCAAAAGCAAGCGGTTAAAAGACATGAAAAATTTGATTGGCATCCGTTATTTACGGAAGATGATGTTGTGCAAACCATCAATCAGGTGGTTACGGTGTCCTATCATCGTCCGGTGTGGATTGGTCCGAATGTACAGCTGGAGTTTTTTGATGCCGGGCATATCCTCGGTTCGTCTATTGCGTTGGTTACTGCCAAGGATTCTTCCGGAAAAACAGTAAAGATTGCTTTTACCGGTGATCTCGGCAGAAAAAACAAATCGATTATCCGCGACCCTGACATTATTCCTTCTGTTGACTATATAGTAATAGAAAGTACCTATGGTAACCGCCGGCATGAAGACATTCACAATGCGCTGGAGATACTGAAGAAGGCTGTCAACGAGGCTGTTAAAACGAAAGGGAAAATTATTATTCCGGCTTTTGCCGTTGAGCGTACCCAAGAGCTGATCTATTATTTCCACTTGCTGGTTGATCAAAAAAAGATACCTCAAATTCCTATTTATGTGGACTCGCCGATGGCGGTGAATGCAACGACTATTTATCAGGTACATCCCGAATGCTTTGACCGGGAAACGCAGGAAGCCTTTGTAAAACATCATAAAAATCCATTCGGATTTAATGCCCTTAAATTTATTACAAGTGTTGATGAATCGAAGGCATTAAACGACTCGAATGAACCGATGGTGATTATCAGTGCCGATGGTATGTGTGAATTTGGGCGGGTAACGCATCACCTGGCTAATAATATTTCCAAGCCGTCTACTAAAATACTGCTGGTCGGATATATGGCGGAAAATACCCTCGGCAGAAGGATCAGGAACCGGGAGCCGGAGGTAAAGATATTCGGTGAATGGCATCAAGTGCGGGCTGAGATTTTGCAGATCAATGCATTCAGCGCCCATGCTGATTATACTGAAATAACCGATTGGCTGGATAGCCTTGACACAAGCTCGCTTAAAAAACTGTTTATGGTACATGGCGAACCTGATGCCCAGAGCTTCTTCCAAGCATACCTTAAAGAACATCAGTACGAGTCGCATATTATGAAATACGGCGATGTTATTGAGCTATAACGATGCAGATTATTACCGGTTTTCACGCGATTGAGGAATGGCTGCGGGCATACGAAGCAGCCGGAGTAAGAAATAAAACCGATTCCACCGGCAAGTCAGGGAAGGCTGGACAAGCCGGGGGACGGACAGACGCAGCTGCCGGAGAAGCCGGTAAAGCTACGGCACTCACTGTATTACAGGACGCGGCTATACAAGGCAGTATACACCGGTCAGCGGATGCTGCGAACCGCCGGACAGACAGTGCAAAACACACTGCGCTTCGACTGCTCTATGCCAAGCAAGGCCCGCGGGTGAAAAAAATTATTGCGCAGGCAAAGCTGTTAGGTGTTCATATTGAACAGCATACCATGCAGGAGCTGGATAGCCTTACTGCGCCGCTTCCGGAGTATTTGCAAAACCATCGGGGGATTCTGCTGATCGACGAACACCCGCAAGAAAAACGCCCGGCTCTTTCTTCCGATGCTCTGCTTGCCGCCCTCTGCGCCCGGGAAACAGCGCTGGTTGTTATCCTCGACTCCATCACCGATCCGCATAACACCGGAGCTATTATCCGCAGTGCAGATCAGTTTGGAGTTGATGCCGTAGTACTCCCCGAACGGAGAAGCGCTGGAGATGCGGAAACCATCGGCAAGATCAGTTCCGGCGCGGCTGCATGGGTGCCGCTGCTGTATACCGCGAACCTTGTACGCACGGTGGAAACCTTAAAGCAGCACGGCTTTTGGGTATTCGGTGCGGATGCCCGCGGCGAACCGCTCCCGCATACCGCTTTTCCTGCCAAAACAGTGTTGATTATGGGCAGCGAAGGCTCCGGTATCAGCCGCCTGCTTAAAGCCTCATGCGATTCCTTTACCGCAATTCCCACATCGGGAAAACTGGACAGCCTCAATGTTTCGGTCGCCGCCGGCATCCTCATGTACGAGGTACGCAGACAGCAGTATGGAGGATCGCCTGACAGCTAACGCCATTCACTCAGCTGATTATTAAACCTGCTCAGAAAGATCAGTTTCCGAACAGGTTTAATAGCCTAACGCTGCGTGAACCTCACACTGCGGAAACCTAACACTGTGCGAACCTCACGCTACCGCTTGATACACAGCGCTTGTACTTATTTGCTGCGCTGCTGCTTTATCTGCTCAACAGCGTAGTCCAGCGCCTGAGTAAAGAACTCTGCCGGCGGCTCTTTGATAAAGCCTGAATCCATCAGCTGCTGGGTAAGGGCACGGCTTTCGGCAATCTCCGCTTTTGCGCGTTTAAATGCTTCATCCCATGTCATTGTTGTGCGGGCAAGCCCTTCTTTAATAGCTTGCATTGCAACATCAGCTGCTTCAACGGCAAACACATCCTCGTCATCCATCTTAACAACGATATTTTCAGGATCAATGCCCTTCTTTTCCGAATAGTCGGCAATGGAGTGAGCACAGCAGATTGCCATACCGTCGGAAATCTTACGGGCGCGGACAAGCAGTGCGCCTTTCAAAATGCCGGGGAAGCAGACCGAGTTGTTAATCTGATTGGGGAAGTCGCCACGGCCGGTACCGGTAATAAAGGCTCCGGCAGCTTTTGCATCATGCGGCCAAATTTCAGGTACAGGATTTGCGCAGGTAAAGACAATCGGTTTATCGCCCATAGATGCAATCTGCTCTTTGGTTACCGTATTGGGTCCCGGTTTTGAGAGCGCAATCAGCACATCGGCTCCCTTTATCGCTTCATCAAAGGTATCAACCCGCTTGGGATTGGTTGCAAGACAGAGTTCCCACTTGCGGTAGTAGCGCTCATCGGCTTTAATATCCTCGCGTCCTGCATGGAGCGCCCCTTGAGAATCGCAAACAATCATCTTTGCAGGATCACCGCCGTCCTGTAAAATCAAACGGGCAATGGTAGTGTTGGAAGCGCCGGCGCCAAGCAGCACAATACGGCAGTCATGGATATTCTTTTTTGCAAGTTTGAGGGCATTGAGCAGCCCGGCGAGGGTGATACAGGCAGTGCCTTGTGCGTCATCGTGCCATACCGGAATGTCGCATTCCTCCCGTAGGGTGTCCAGTACTTTAAAGCAGTCCGGCTGCTGAATATCTTCAAGATTGACCGCTCCTACACTCGGCTCCAGCATCCGCACAAAGTCGATGATCTTATCTGGGCAGTGTTTTCCGGCGGGGAAGTTGTATTTTTTTTCTTCATGCGGCTTGATATATGAATCAATACAGATAGGATATGCGTCTACACCGCCTAAATACTTCATCAGCATACACTTACCTTCCATAACGCCAAGCCCGCCGGAAGGTGAACAGTCTCCGTCACCGAGTACCCGGGTGGAATCGCTGACGACAGCTACAAGGTTACCGCGATTAGACAGGGTAAACGAACTTTCGTGATTGTCCCGTATGCCGGTAGAAACAGCGGACACTCCCGGCGTGTACCAGACATTAAACCAGTTAAAGCCGTAGATACCGCATTTTGGAACGGTTTGCAATTTACCGCCGTAAAATTCATGGGCTAAAAGCGAGAGTTTCTTCAAAAAGAGGGTTTTGGCCGCTGCTTTCTCGTTTTCCGTAAAGTCGGAAGGGAAATTTTCCGTAATGTTGTGTAAATCTTTCTCAATAGTCTTCATACCGGATAGTGTATCACGGTTATGGGTACTCGGCAAGGTCAAAGAATCTAAGACACGGTTTTTCTTTTTGAGTAAGCAGATAAACAAACCTCAAAGACCGAACAATATCGGCAGCCCTCCAATATAGCGATGGAAAGTAAACCTGTTCGGAAACTTATGTTTCTGAACAGGTTTAGTACGGATATGTTATCATACCCGATACCGAACTCCGGCTAGAACTTTCCGCCGCCGAGTTTAAAGCTGAGATTATATCCGATTGAGCCTTTTGTAGCGGCAGAAGAACTCAGCGGATATGAGAAGGTTGGTCCTGTCCGCATCTGTACGAATTTAAAGATATTCCAATTCAAACTGAGCGTTGTCATGCCCTCTTTTTCAGTAATAGAAAACTGCTGAAAAAGGCTAGCCGTTAAGTCTTCTGTGCCGATCTTATTTTGGGAGATGGTAAAGGCAATGTAGTGCTGTCCCTTGTTTCCCATCGCGGTAATATCGCCGTACTTGCCGAGCGTAGGATCGGAGTAGCTTTTCGATTTGATTGCAGCTGCTGCGGCATCGGTGATGCGGTCTGCCGCCTTTGTGTCCGTATAACCGAAGCCGTTATAGTAATACTGCATCGCAAGCATAGTATGTGAGTCCGCATGGGTATAGGAACCTCCGAGGGTTGCTTGGAAGAAGGGCTTGTTCTTTACCGTATAGGCTGTCAGCTCATCATCATCTTTGTAATAGGTAATATCACTGCCCCAGGCAAATACTCCTTCAGCAAAGACGGCAACCTTACCCGCAATACTGCCGGAAAGTGTGGAGATAAGCCGCGGCGCTTTTTCGTACCGGTACCAGCCGCCAATTCCCCATTCCCAGTCTCCAAATACAAGCTCAGCCTTTGCCGCTCCTGCGGTGTACTGCGGTTTAAAACTTTCCGTGTCAGGCAACAGGTAGAGCCAAATATTATACTGAGTCCGCGGAATAACGATATGTGTGCGCAGTGAAACCGGTCCTTCCCGATCGGCAGTCGGTTTTTCAGGATCAATCCGGGATAGGTTGATTACATCAGCAGGGCTGTAAAAATAGCCGGTTCCCCACTTAACTGTATGTTTTCCAAATCTGAAAAACGCGATATCCTTTGTAGAAAAATCGGTATACAGCTCCCATATCTTCATATTGGGGGAACCGTTTATGCTAATCGGAATATCGGCTCCCTTAGGAGCAAGAGGTGATTTAGGCACAGATAGCGCTCCGTTCAGGCTCTTTTCAAAGGGAAACTCGAACATGAATTTACCATACAGCTTTAAATCCTGCACGGGGCGAGCATCAAAAAAGAGATTTGCCCCGATTGTAGGCCTCAGTTGAGCGATAGCAGGATTGAGAAAGGCTTTTTTTGCATCCGCTTTTTTACGGTAGGGATCAGTCCACAGATACCCCAATGTGAGTTCAGAGCTAAGATTTCCGCCAATCCGTACCGCCTTGCTTTCCAGCGATAACGAGACGTTTTTTAAATCACCATGAAGAGACATTCCTTCTTTCTTTGATTCGGCATTTGCCTCTTCAGGTGTGAGCACTGCGGCTTCCGTGTCTCCGCCGAACAGCTCATCCTCTAAACTTGCCGTACTATCTGCTTCTTGAGCAAATCCAATACCTGCAAGCGCCAGCACAACCAATAGCGCAGCTATTTTCTTCATATATTATTACCTCTTTCAATACTATTGGGCATCTTCTAAAAACTATACCTGTGTTTTTAGAAGATGCCCAAGTATAGATTTTAGCGGGTACCGATTTTATATTACGTATTTTGCAGCACAGTGCTTATGCTTTACGCAGATAAGCATCACGCAGTTCGCAAAAATAAACATAATGGAAGTCTTTTTTGGGATAGTAATCGATAATCACTTGAGGATCTAAGAATAAATCCATATCGAGCTGACTCCGGTACAGTTTTCGGCATGAGACGGTCAGTAAGGCTTCTTCAAAACCGATGACGGTATTGTCATGGTACACTGGTGTCAAACCAGCCTTTTCCGCTTTATCTCCATCCCGCCCCGATATGGTACCGCAGATTTTGAGCGCTTCCCGCATTTTTTCGTCAGCAGTATCTAAAATTGAAACACTCAAATAGTCTTCTTCTTCAGCAAATACCGCGGTATGCCGCTGGGGTCTGATAAATAAAACTGCGATAGGACGGTTCCATAAGTACCCGGCAAGTGCCCACGAGGCAGTCATGGTATTCCATTCGCCCGGCTCCGTACCGCGCCCTGCGCTTACGAGGACACCGCACTCAGCTAATGCAGAAAACGGCTGTATCACCTTATCAACGAGTTCCGGCGTTACCGGTAAAGATTCAAACATATATTCCTCCCACTCAAAATATGTAGCCAAGCCTTTCAAACAGCTTGTACTTTAGAAGATGCTTATTCCATACTAACAGAGGTATCCCTGCTTGAAAAAAACGAAACAGCAGCATAACCGATGAGACAAACTGTTGCAGAAACAGCCCTCATTGCAATAGGCTGGCAGACGCGCGGATAAAGGTAAACCACAGAACCGGCAACTAATCCGAGAATAAACCCGTACATCGGTGCAGGAAAGCGTTCCAGCAGAAATGCTATCAGCCGTGCTCCGGCAACCAGTCCCGCTCCGACACCAATAGCAATGGGAATCAGCAAGGGAATATTAAAGTCTGCAACAGCCTGCAGCACCGTTGGATATACGCCGAGAATCAGCAGCACAAATGAGCCGGAGATGCCCGGAATCAGCATGGCAACCGCGGCAATAGCCCCCAGCACTGCTAATTTTACGGCAAAACCGCTCGAAAACGCAGTGACCACAGCGGCGGTCTGTACACCGCGCTTCTGCAAAAAGAACATACCGAGCATCAGTGCAAGCCCCACAGCCCCAGCGCCAAGTGTTCCATACAGCCATCCCGACACAGCAGCGCCGTTTTCTGCGGTAGGCAGACCTGCACGGACTTTCTTGAACAAAAACGGCATACTTCCTACCACAATCCCGATAAAAAAAGAGCTTGTTTGCGCCGGATATGCCGTATAGAGCATGGTTATCACCTTTGCAAACAGGAGGATACCCGCACCGATACCAAGCCCCAGACTGAGAATATCCTTCCAATTTTGCTTCATTCGTGCAAGATTGAGCGAACTCAGGGTGATCAATGTATCATAGACATTGCAGATAACCGCAATAGTACCGCCGGAAACCCCCGGCACAACATTGGCAATACCGATAAAGATACCGATACCGAATAACTTTATAAGTGAAATCATAGTTACATTATTCATAAAATGCCGGTAATTGCTAGGCTATTGGGCATCTGGAGATGTCTCAAAACTTGGTTACTTTTTCGACGTCCCCGCGAGTTTTCAATTATTCGGCAGTACACACACGGTTCCGCCCCGCTTCTTTTGCACGGTAGAGCGCCTCATCTGAGCGTTTTAAGATATCCTGTACCGCATCGTTGTGTGTACAGGGAACCAAGCCCATTGAGCAAGAAACCGCCAGTTCGGGCTGCTCTTTAAAGCGGATGGCATTCACCGCTTCGCACACGGCGGTACAGAGCGTTTTAGCCCGCTCAAAAGAGCCGCTGATGATAAAGCAAAACTCATCGCCGCCGTACCGGATCAGCGTATCTTGATGATCAAACTTCTCTTTAAACACATCTGTGATGGCGATGAGGATATTGTCGCAAAACACGCTGCCGTAGGTTTTATTCAAGGTACCGAAGCGGTCAACATCAACCATAGCAAAACTAGCCCCCACCGTGTCTGTACTACGGCGGATAATATTCTCGATATTATCATCGAGATAGCGCCGGTTAAACAGTCCGGTAAAGGAGTCGGTAATGGCACGTTTTTTTGCATCATTACCCCACTGAATGACCTGCGTTAAAAAGCTGTTTGTTTTAAGCAGGCGGGACACCGTACTCGAAAGCATCTGCTGCAAAATCGATACGGCAATGAGAGGATCATTTACAATAATTTGCGAAAAATCCCGCGCTTTGAGCATAAAACACGCGGTATTCCCCACTGCGGTACAGGTAGCGGAACGGGCTGTCTGCTCCAACAAGGACATTTCGCCAAAAAAATCACCGGAGCGCAGTCTGCCTAATTCAATATTTTCCTCCCCCGACTTAACCGAGATGGATATACCGCCCTGCACAATAATAAAAAGCTCAGAGCCGATCTCCCCTTCGTATACAAGGGTTTGCCCAGCTTCAACTTCACAGTAAAAAAGGGACGAAAGAACAACTGCCATTTGATCGGCTGTAAGCCGCGAAAAGATCGACGTCTTCTGCAAAACTTCGAGCCAGCGCTGTTTTACTTCAAGCATTATAAATCCTCCGGAAATAAGATCATTGAGCCGCCGCGCTGTCTGCCGGTTAGAGGCATTCCGGAACACTTTGTTACAATATCCGTATATTCTTTTCCGTGTTCAGGAAAAAGCACAACACCAAAGCTCATGCTTAAAAAGAATTTTTCGCCTTTTAAAAGATGAGAAATATCGAGTGTCTCCAATTCTGTTTTGATTTCCTCTGCAAAGGTACGGGCTGCTTCTCTATCCGCATGCCGGTGGGTGAGAACAGCAAATTCATTCCCTTCATACCGAGCCAAAATAGAGGATTCGGAAAATTTCTTTTTGAGATAGCCTGCGATAAAGATGAGTGCGGAATCACCTACCTCGTGTCCAAAGGTATCGTTGATCTGCTTAAAATTATCAGGCTTCATCATAATGAGCGCAAAAGGCTCCTTGCAAAACTCTGAAAAAGCTTCTTCCAGATAGGTGCGGTTAAAGAGTCCTGAAAGTTTATCGCTATATACTTGATTGCGCAGTTCCCGCACAACAGGGGAGTTTTCTTTAATGAGCATATTTGCAGCTCGGGTGCGCTGGGAGGTAAAGATGAGCAATGACTGAAAAATATGCGCAAGTATACGGGGATGATCATAAAAAACCGTTTCAAGCGGCTGTCCGTCTTTCGGAAATTCCAGCAAACGGGTCTGCCCCTTTGCAATTGCAAAGGCATCATGCGGTTGTCCTGTTAGCAATGCTATTTCGCCAAAGAGTTCGCCCGCTACAAATTCTGCCAATACGGTTCTTTTATCAGGTGATAGAACTTCAACGGTACCGTTCAGCAGCAGATAAACCCTTGATCCGTTTTCTTCAGGTGTAAAAATAACACTTCCGTCTTCAAACTCAATAAATTGAGTATGCTGCATAATTTCACTGATTTCTTCATCAGTCCATCCTGAAAAGAACGTAGTCTTTTGTAAAAATGTTTTTGCTTGAAGAGCCAAGCCGTCTGATAGTTGTGATTCCTGCATACCCTTTAGTATAGCATAAAAAATTATAAAAAGCATAGAGATTGAGTAAAAAATATCTGAGTAAATCAACAACTCCGGCACGGCATGTGAACATTCGACCTATTCGATAACTGCGTTTTCGAATAGGTCAACGAGTTCTAAATCGCACAAATGGCACGATTTAGAACATCGCATTTCAGGGTAGCCTGTTCAGTAGCATAAATTTCCGAACAGATTTATTAAGTCTCTGCACGAATAAGAGCTGTAACGTAAAAAAATAGAGTGTCAAGCGTCTGCTACGGCTGTTTTATATCTTATTGTTAAACACCGTTGACAATCTGTTTCTGTTTGGATATATTTTTTCATATCAAACAACTGACGACACCGTCAATTATTTGATATGGAGGTCTATTCTCTATGAATGATACAAAAAAGCCGCAGGAGAAAAGCGCTGCAAAGGAGCGACAATCCCCGGCAAATGCTACAGAGGAAAATCCGGCACGGGGAGAAAAGACACCGCAGCAGCAGGAACGAAATCCGGCAAAGCAACAAGCCATTAAGCGGCTGTTAAGCTATGCGGGAAGCAGCAAAGGGCTTTTGCCACTGTCGCTGGTGCTTTCCGCTTTAAGCGCACTCGTCAGTTTTGTGCCGTACATTATGGTGTTCTTTGTGATGCGCGATGTGATTTCCGCAGTTGCGGCAAAAGAAGCGGTGAACGCAGCAGCTCTTGCACGCTATGGGCTGTGGGCGGTCGGTGCTGCGGCGGCGGGCTTTGTGCTGTATTACGCGGCGCTCATGCTTTCACACGCGACAGCATTTACCATTCAGCAAAACCTTTCGATACGGATGGCGGAAGCGCTGGCAGACCTGCCCATCGGCTGGCATATTACGCATGTCAGCGGCAAGGTGCGCAAGGTGTTTGAAAAAAATGTTAATCAGCTTGAAACGCTCATTGCTCATAATATGCCTGACACCGCACAGAACATGGTCTCTCCTTTTGCGATACTCGCCCTTACACTGGTATTCGACTGGCGGCTCGGGCTGATTTCTCTTTTACCGCTTGTGCTTGCGTTTGTTCTGCAAGCTGTTTTAATGCGGATTAGCACCAACTCAGGGTTTATGCAAAAGTATGAAGACGCGCTTGAGCAGATGAACAACGCGGGTACCGAATATGTACGCGGTATTTCGGTTGTCAAAACCTTTAATCAGTCTGTGTATTATTTTAAAAACTTTTACACCTCGATTATGAACTATAAAGAGTTCGTTCTCCAATATTCGATGTCGTGGGAAAACGGCTATTCGATTTTTTTATCGCTCATTAAACTCGGGTTTGTCTTTTTACTTCCGGCAGCGTTATTGATGGCTGGGGCAGCAACGCTTGATCCGCATTTTTTTTACAGCTTTGTGTTCTACCTCGCCTTTGCACCAGTTACCTACACGATGCTGATGAAAGTTATGTATGCAAACACGTTTTATCAACGCTCAAACGATGCGCTCAACCGTATCGAAGATATTTTGCAAGCACCGCTGACCAAAGAACCGGAAACATCCATACTGCCTGAAAAATATGATATTGCATTTAACGAGGTAGTATTTTCATATAAGACGGAACCAGCTGCCGCCTCTGCAAAGACCGTGCCGGAAACGATGAAAACAGGAGAGACTGCCGCAGCGCACAACAACAGCGAGGGAGGAGCTGCTGCATCCAACGCAGCAGAAAAAGACTGTACCACGGCTAGAGGCACTGCCGACAGCACCAGCCTACAAGCCCAGAGCCGCACCGCGGTAAACGGTATCACACTCAGCATCCCCGAACATTCGCTCACCGCACTGGTCGGTCCTTCAGGGGGCGGTAAAACCACACTGGTGAATTTACTCGGCCGCTTTTGGGAAGTTGATGCAGGAAGTATCAGCATCGGCGGCGTTGACATCCGCGATATAAAAACACAAGACCTGCTGCACACCGTCGGTTTTGTATTCCAAGAGAATAAGCTTTTTAAGGAAAGCATTTTAGAAAATATCCGCTACGGCAAAAAAGATGCAAGCCGTGAAGAGGTAATGGAAGCGCTCCGCAAAGCTGAGTGTATGGACATTATCGAAAAACTCCCCGCCGGTATCGACACGGTGTACGGCACCAAGGGCACATACGTCTCAGGAGGAGAAGCCCAGCGGCTTGCCATCGCCCGTGCCTTATTGCAAGACGCACCTATCATCGTGCTGGATGAAGCAACCGCCTTTGCCGATGCCGAAAACGAATACAAAATCAAAAAGACCTTCGACGTACTGCTCAAAGACAAAACCGTCATCATGATTGCACACCGCCTGTCCTCAGTCGTAAACGCAGATAAAATCTGTGTTATAGACGAAGGCAAAATCGCAGAAGAAGGCACCCATAAGGAACTGCTTGCGCGGAAGGGTTTGTACGCAAGTATGTGGGACAATTTCCAAAAAGGCATCGAGTGGAAAGTGTGAATCAGGGGAGGAGAAAATGAGTTTAGGAGATAATTTTAGGAAGCCTGAGGGTTTTATCGGTAAGCTGATTGTCGCGGGAATGAATTCAGGACATACGCGCATGGCGGAATGGGGCTTCTCGCATTTGGATGGAAAAATTTTAGGCAGCGGTCTTGATATCGGATGCGGCGGAGGCGCAAATGTCAAACGATTGCTTGAGCGCGGCTGCGAAGAGGTAACCGGCATTGATTATTCCGATGTCTGTGTTGCGCAATCAACGAAATGCAATAAGGCGTACATCGAACAGGGAACCTGCCGTATACTGCAAGCAAGCGTTTCTTCCATGCCCTTTAAAAACGATTCATTCGATATTGCGACGGCATTCGAAACGGTTTATTTTTGGCCGGAAATAGAAACAGCGTTTAAAGAAGTGTTCCGCGTGCTCAAAAAAGGAGCGCACTTTTTTATCTGCAACGAAGTAGACGGGCTTCATAAAGGCGATGAAAAATGGACGAAAAGAATCAGCGGTATGAAAATCTATACCGGTGAACAGTTGAGCGCACTGCTGACTTCGGCAGGCTTTACCGGTATACAAACCGACTCGCTTTTTGCAAAAAGGTATCTGTGTGTAACAGCGCGGAAAGGGTAAATAATGGGTAATTTCTGAAAAGGCTCCGGAAGTGCATATATAAATTCTTGATTGTGCATATAATTCAATGTTATAATATGCCTGTATGGAGGATGTTTATGAGAACGACGCTTGATCTGTCCGCTCCTTTGCTCGAAGAGGCAATGGCGTTGACAAAAATTCGGACAAAAACAGAGGTTATCACACGTGCGCTTGAAAATTTGATCCAAAAAGAGAAAGTGCAGCAGCTGAAAAACTATTACGGAAAAATTGATTTAGATATCGATTTAGATGCGCTGAGAAAAAGGATATAAAATGGTACTGGTGGATACCTCCGTTTGGATAGAATATTTTAAAGGAACCGGACGCGCAGCTGTGCTTAATGAACTCATCAATAACAACGCGCTTTGTATCAATAACCTTGTGCTGGCAGAGCTGATTCCTTCAATTAATCTGAAAAAAGAATCTGAATTGAAGCGGCTCCTGCTTATGATTAATCAAATAGATATCGAAATAGACTGGGGCGAGATTATCGATATGCAAACTAAAAACCTATTAAACGGTATAAATAAAGTCGGTATTCCCGATCTAATAATTGCTCAAAATGCGATTAATAATGATCTTTTTTTGTTTTCATTTGATAAACATTTCAGCCTGATGAGTGATTTGTTTGG
>NZ_JBQNBW010000056.1:0-18403 GCF_052169735.1 Treponema sp. | reverse complement strand
ATAATGGATCGGAGAGAGGGTCGGTAACCACTTCCGGAAAAGTAAAAAAGCGTTTTTCGATTCGCTATAAACTTATTCTTATCTTCGGATTATTGGTCGCATTAGCTTCAACTATTCAAGGCTTGCTTGCCGTCAGAATTGCACGCAAAGCCGTAACCGAAAAAGTCGAAACACATCTGACTGACAAAGCAGCAGACACATCTGAAATCATTCAAGGAAGAGTAACGGCTCTCTTTCAATTCTTACAAGGTATTTCCCGGATGCCGATTTTTACTAATGAGACCGCTTCATTTAGAGAAAAAATGGCAGCATTGCAAAAAGAGGTTGCTGTTAATACGGTGCTTCATGAGGCTGTTATCACTGATGCTCACGGTTCTATGTACACAAAAACAGGCGCTGTGATATCGGTACAGAATGCTGAATGGTATCAAACAGCTGTGTCGGGAAAGAATTTTATGAGCGAACCGCAAGAATCATTGACGGACAAACGTCTTATTCTTACTGTTGCAGTTCCTATTTATAACGCTGAGCATACGATTATAGGCACCATTGCAGCGGGTATCCTTGCCGAATGGCTTTCAGAGGCTATTGACGATATCGTAGTCGGACAAACGGGGTATTGTCATATCGTAGGCAGTAATGGCGTTATTGTTGCGCATAAAAATTTTGATTGGGTAACGCAAAAATTCAACGGAGCTGAAAAGGGGAAGCAGGATGCGGCTTATGCTTCGTATGGGCAATTTATCCAGTCGATTTTGAACGCTGAAAAGAGCGCTGTAGGGTTTTATGAATACGGCGGGCATCGTTATATTGCTGCGTATGCAAAAGTCGCTGCGACAGGACGAATTGTTATTATTACTGCTCCGTATAACGAATTTATGGGAGCAGTCAATACGCTGCGGGCTTCAATGATTGGCATTGGGGGAATCATTCTAGTGATTGCGCTCATTATTGTCTCCCTCGTTGCCGGCATGATGGTAAAACCGATTAAAACGGTAGTTTCCGCTTTGCAGAATATCGCACAAGGTGAGGGGGATTTAACGGTTTGGCTGCCGGTGCATGGCAATGATGAGATTACCGATATGGCTGAATACTTTAACGAAACAATCGAAAAGATCGGCACATCTATCCGGCAGGTCGGGGCAAACTCAAACATAATGGAAGAAATCGGGAGTGAACTCGCTTCCAATATGACCGAAACCGCCAGTGCAATTAACGAAATCAGCGCCAATATCGACGGAGTGAAGCAGCAGGCAATGACTCAAGCAGCAAGCGTTACCGAGACAGCGGCAACTATCGAGGAAATTGTCCGCACCATTAAGCAGCTGAACAATAGCATTGAAACGCAGGCGGCAAGTGTCGCTCAGTCTTCCTCTTCCGTAGAGGAGATGGTTGCGAATATTGCCTCTATCGGGCAGACACTCGACAAAGCCGATGATGCCGTGAAAGAACTCACCGCAGCTACCGGCGACGGCAAAGCTACGCTTGTAACATCTAACACCGTAACACAGAAAATAGCCGAAGAATCCGGCTCGTTGATGGAAGCAAGCAGTGTTATTCAGCATATTGCTTCGCAAACAAACTTGCTTGCAATGAATGCGGCGATTGAAGCGGCTCACGCAGGAGAAGCGGGCAAGGGCTTTGCCGTTGTCGCGGACGAAATCCGTAAACTGGCTGAGGAATCTTCAACGCAAGGTAAAACCATTACCGCAACGCTTAAAAACCTATCGGGAGAAATTGAAACGCTCTCCGCTTCATCAAAAACGGTAGAAGAAAAGTTCAATGCGATTTTTACTCTTGCGGAGCAGGTTAAGGAGATGAGTAACCGCCTTACCGAAGCGATGCAAGAGCAGGAGAACGGCAGCAAGGAAGTCTTGATTGCGATTAAGAGCATCAACACGGTAACGGTAGAAGTACAGGCAGGTTCCGAAGAAATGTTGAAAGGCGGGGAGGGGGTTGCAGAAGAGATGCAAAAACTCGACGATCTTACCCGCGTCATCACTGAAAGCATGAACGAAATGGCTTCCGGCGCAGTGCAAATCAACAATGCTGTACAGGAAGTCAACGAAATTACGCAGAAGAATAAGCAGAGTATTGAGAACTTGGCAAGCGAGGTGGGCAAGTTTAAGGTATAAATTTAGGCGGTGTTTTCCCGCATCTTGCCCCCTCATATTTCCTATCAGAATCCCGAAAATTAAGGGTGAGGAAATTAAGAATGGATATTATTAAACGGAACGGCGAACGGGAAGCGTATAATGCCGAAAAAATTACGCTTGCAATGCAGGCAGCATTTAACAGTGTAGCGAGTTCGGCAGTACAACGCAATAATGAAGATAGCGCCGCACTTTTGCAGCTTATGACAGCGGAAATTGAAGCTGATATACTTGAACTGAGTAAAAACGGCAGCCCCGTGCAGGTTGAAACCATTCAAGATTTGGTTGAAAAAACAATGATAGAACATAACTGCTACGCCGAGGTGAAAAATTTTATTCTTTACCGCGTTGAACAGACGAAAAAACGCGATGCGCGGCGTGCCATTGCTGCCCATTTTACAACTATCGATATTTTGCCGGTGTTAACCTGCATTCAGCGGGATTTCCCGGAAGAGCAATACGGTTTGACCTTGCTTTTGCATAAGTTTGAATCCTTCCGTAAACAAGATATGGCTGAATCCGAGCTGCTGACGCTGCTCATAAAAGCTGCGGTGGAATTAACTGCGCAGGAAGCTCCCCGATGGGAGTTTATTGCCGCACGGTTTTTAATGCTTGATTTTTTGGGAAAATTGAAAATCGAGCTTGAAAAGCGGAATATCCGGTCGTTTTACGAAAAACTCACCTATCTGGAAGAAAAGGGGCTCTATGGCGCTTATATCCGTGCAGGTTATTCAAAAGAAGAGCTTGAAAAAGCCTATTCATATATTGATACCGGTAGGGACAGCCTTTTTACGTACAGCGGCTTGGATTTGCTCTTGCGCAGGTATGTTATTTCCACACGGGGCCACATTCCGCTTGAAACACCGCAGGAGATGTTTTTAGGTATCGCTTTACATCTTGCGTTGCATGAAAAAAAAGACCGGATGGAGTGGGTGCGCCGCTTTTACCTCATGCTGAGTAGTTTGCAGGTTACCATGGCAACGCCGACGCTGTCCAATGCCCGTAAGCCCTATCATCAGCTTTCGTCCTGTTTTATCGACACTGTCCCCGACTCCCTCAACGGGATTTACCGCAGTATCGATAATTTTGCAAAGATTTCCAAATTCGGCGGCGGCATGGGATTGTACTTCGGCAAGGTTCGGGCAGTCGGCGCACCCATCCGCGGGTTCCAAGGAGCGGCAGGCGGGGTTATCCGCTGGATAAAACTTGCAAACGATACCGCCGTTGCCGTGGATCAGCTGGGGGTGCGGCAGGGTTCGGTAGCTGTGTACTTGGACGTATGGCACAAGGATATCCCGGAGTTTTTGCAGCTCCGCACCAATAACGGCGACGACCGCATGAAGGCGCACGATGTGTTCCCTGCGGTGTGCTGCCCCGACCTCTTCTGGCGCACCGTCGATGAGGACATCAATGCCTCGTGGTACCTGATGTGCCCGCACGAAGTTCTCACGGTAAAAGGCTACGCGCTGGAAGACTTTTACGGTGAAGAATGGGAAAAACGCTACAAGGATTGTATCAACGATAACCGGATTTCCAAACGGGAAATCCCGATAAAAGAGCTGGTGCGCCTCATCCTGAAATCTGCGGTGGAAACCGGTACACCGTTCATCTTTAACCGCGACCATGCGAACCGCGCTAACCCGAATGGGCATAGGGGTATGATCTATAGCTCAAATCTCTGTACCGAAATTGCACAGAATATGAGCCCGATCAAGACAGTGAACACCGAAATTAAAACACAGGATGGAGAGACCGTGGTTGTAACCGTTACAAAGCCCGGCAATTTCGTCGTCTGTAATCTCGCGTCGCTAGTTCTCGGCAATATCGACACCGATAACGAAACCGAGCTGGAAAGCATTATTGAAGCGGCGGTACGCGCCTTGGATAATGTAATCGATCTCAATTTTTATCCCGTACCGTATGCAAAGATTACCAATGAACAATACCGCGCCATCGGCTTGGGCGTTTCGGGTTATCATCATTTACTGGCCAAAAAACACATTGCATGGGAAAGCGAGGCTCACCTCCGCCTTGCCGATGAGCTGTTTGAAAAAATCAATTACTACGCAGTGCAGGCGAGTATGCGTATTGCTCAAGAAAAAGGCACATATAGCCTCTTTGAGGGCAGCGATTGGCAGACCGGCGCGTATTTTGAAAAACGCGGCTATCATTCTGAACAGTGGACAGCGCTGCGGGATGCAGTTGCCCAACACGGTATGCGGAACGGCTATCTTTTAGCAGTGGCTCCTACGAGTTCCACCTCGATTGTTGCAGGTACTACCGCCGGCATCGATCCCATTATGAAGCGCTATTTTTTGGAGGAAAAGAAAGGCTCGTTGGTGCCTCGTGTTGCCCCAGCCCTCTCGCTCGAAACCTATTGGCTGTATAAAAACGCCCACACGATTGATCAGCTCTGGAGCATCCGCGCCTGCGGTCTCCGCCAGCGTCATATCGATCAGGGGCAATCCATGAACTTCTACATTACCAACGAGTACAGCTTCCGGCAGGTGCTCAACCTCTATGTTGAAGCATGGAAAAACGGCGTAAAATCCGTCTATTATGTCCGCAGCCGCTCCCTCGAAGTGGAAGAATGCGAAAGCTGCAGCTCGTAGGATAAGGCATAGCATAATAGGGCTATCAGCGCTTATCCCCCGAAAGGTATGCGCACAGCGGCTTCCATGCAGCGACTAAATCCTCAAACTGAAAACGGGCATTTGCCGAACTGGTAGACGGTAGTTTTATTGCCGGAATACCGATTTGTTTTGTACATACCCTATATGCAGCGGCTCCGTTTGCAAACACTGCACGGATATCTGCTGCCTCGAAGATCGCATCCAAGTTTGTAGGAACTGCAGCGTGAATAGTTGCATCAGCAGAATTTACAATATTGCAGGAATTGATTGCATCGTACAAAGCAATATGGTTCTGCAACAGGAGTTCTTTCTTTTCTTCTATTGAACAGGGCAACGACAGCTCTAGCAGCGTTGCGAGGAGCCGCCAAAACCTGTTCTGCGGGTGTCCATAGTAAAAAGCCTGCATCCGGGATGCAACAGAAGGGAATGAGCCAAGAATCAGCACGCGGGACTCTGCATTATACACCGGAGAGAAGGGATGAAAAAGCGTATTGCCCTGAGCTGTGTTCATTACTCAGTCCAGTGCGCTTATATCCAGCCGGTCAAAGCCGTCCAACAAGGTGCGGGCGATAGCTTTTAGTTTTATAAGACCGCCTTTTTGAGCGCTTTCGATGTTAAGCGGCATAACGGGATCGTGCAGGGATAATCGGAGCAGCATCCAGCCCTGTGTTTCAGCGTCTTTGAACGAAATCCGCACCCCCTCATACGACTGCGGCAGCTCAAAGCCTGCTTTTTCAGCACGTTCCTTAAACGCTTGCAATACCGACGTACCGTATTCCTTAAAATCTTCACCGCGTATTTTAAAGCGCAGTTCCGCTTCTTCTACCATCGGCGGGAGCTTTTCAATCAGGCTTTCAATGCTTTTGCCTGCATGTTTTGCGTTTGCAAGCGCCGTTACCAGCTTGACTGCAAGGAAGGCACCGTCATCAAGGTAGTAGTTTTCTTTTAGCGCACCGTGTCCGGAGGTTTCCATCGCCAGCGGACTGGTAATACCCTGTTCATTCAATTCACGGCATTTGTTGATCACGTTTTTGTAGCCGCGCATATACCGCAGATGGGTGAGTCCCAGCTCCTGCTCCAAAAAGAATGTCAGCCGGTCTGAGGTTACCGAATCGGTAACGATGGTGCTATGCGGATATAGAGGAGCCAGAATTGCCGCTGTCATGGCGATAATGGCGTCGCGGTTTACCTCTGTTCCGTCATGTAGCACTGCCGACATACGGTCAACATCGGTATCAAAAATCAGTCCTAAATCGGAGCCGCTTTGTACGGTAGCCTCTTTTGCCGCCTCCATCGCTGCCTTGTTTTCCGGATTGGGAATGTGATTGGGAAAGGTTCCATCCGGCTCAAGGAAGCGGCTGCCGCTGGTATCGGCACCGAGCGCTTTTAATACCTGCTCCGCAAAAAAACCGCCCGCACCGTTTCCGGCATCAACTGCTATTTTTAAGTTTGCAAGCGGCTCTTCCGCATGAAAGTTCAAGCCAGCTCGGATTGCACTGCGTAAATGCTCCGAATACCGCGCAATTAAATCGAAGGAGCGGCATTTTCCTGTACTGCTGCCTCCGGTAGATGCAGATGGTGTTCCTGCATGAGGGTGTTGCCCATCGGTACACTGCTGTGCGGCAGTATCATACAGAGCAGCGCTGCGCAAAAGAGCTGTTATGTCCGCGCGCTCAAGCCCGCCGGATTTATCAAAAAACTTAAACCCGTTCCGGTTAAACGGCAAGTGGCTTGCAGTAATCATAATTGCACCGTCAAAGTTTGTCTCTTCAAAAACCGTGCCCATAAACATTGCCGGGGTGGTAGCAAGCGAGCAGCGTACAAGGGTAACCTGCTGCGCCGCAAGCCCTTCGGCAAGCGCCTTTTCCAGCGCTTCTCCGGAAAGTCGGGAATCCCTGCCGATACCGATTACCAAGGAATCCGTACTGCGTCCCGTTTTAGCGGAAAGCCAGAGCGCAAACGCTGATCCTATATTCCGGCAGACTTCATCCGTCAGATTAACATGTTCGCCGGCAACGCCCTCAAGCGCAACGCCGCGGATATCGCTTCCATTTTGCAGTTTCAAAAAATCGTTTTCATTCATAGTATTCATTATACCAAAAAAACACGCACGCGGTAGAGGGTATTAAAGCAAATCCTTTCATACTAAATTGCCATTACCCGTCTAAAGAAGCTGCCGGAAATACCGATCATAAAAATAGTGGAGGGATCGGTATGGTATCGAATTATGCATCACTGTCAACGCTATCGTATGCGGCAATGACCAGTATTTCTGCCGGAGGGCGTGCGTATCTTCCGGTCGATACAAAGCAAGTCGTCTATTCCCAGTTTCAGTATGTTTCCGGAGTTCCGCGCAACAAAGATCAAAACGGTATCAGTATCGGAAAATTAAAGATATTGAATACGCTCATCGACCAACTGGTCAAAATGCGTGAACATGAACGGGAAAACAAGTATTTCAAGCCGACATCCGATGAAGCAGTTCTTGATACACTGATCGAATATGTCAATAAAAAGATTCACACGGAAATTTCTCTTTCCCAAGAAACAGGATATACTTCAGATTTCCCCGAGTCCGCAGCTTTATTCGACATAAGCGCCTAAGCAGTCTCTTTATTTTCCTCTTTCGGGCGGCTTTTTGCGGCATACCGCAAAAATCAGGCTATCCGCTTGTATCTTTTTCTTGCTTCTTATACCTCCCTGCAGCGCTTCTCCTCACGTCGAAGGCTGCTGCTGTAAACCGGCAGCAAAAAAAAGGATACCGCTTCTATCCTATGCCGCAAGCAGCAACCCCGACGCTTGCGTCGAGATTGTTGATTTGGCTCAAGTTTTGAATTTAGAGACCTCTTCTGCAAGGTTTTGAATACTCTGCTTATTCTTCTGTGTGATATCGTTGACTTCCTGTATAGCATTGTTAATTTGCACAGCGCCGGAAGCCATCTCGTTCATACTCTCAGTTATAATCCGAGTAAAACCATCCAGTTTTTGCATCTCTTGCGCAACGCCTTTCCCACCTTTCAGCATTTCTTCGGAACCGGCTTGCACCTCTACCGTTACTGTATTGATACTCTTAATCGCAGTCAGCACTTCCTTACTGCCATGCTCCTGTTCCCGCATTGCTTCGGTAAGGCGAGCGCTCATCTCTTTTACCTGCTCAGCAAGATTAAAGATCGTATTAAATTTTTCTTCTACCGTTTTAGATGAAGCGGCAAGGGTTTCAATCTCACCGCTTAACATTTTCAATGTAGTAGTAATAGCTTTGCCTTGCACTGAGGATTCCTCTGCAAGCTTACGGATTTCGTCTGCAACAACGGCAAAGCCCTTTCCTGCCTCCCCTGCGTGAGCAGCTTCAATCGCCGCATTCATTGCAAGCAAGTTTGTCTGTGAAGCGATATGCTGAATAACACTGCTTGCTTCCATCAGAGCGCCGGACTCTTCTGCAATCTTCTGTGTTACGGTGTTGGATGTTACTAATGTTGCTTTACCGTCATTGGTTGCCGTTGTAAGACTTCTAATTACCTCATCGGTTTTGCCGAGGGTCTGCCCAATCGAGGCGATATTGGCAACCATTTCTTCTACGGAAGAGGAAGACTGAGCGACACTTGCCGCCTGCGTTTCGATGCTGTTATTCAGCTGTTTAATGGTGCGGACAATTTCCTCTACGGTTGCTGCCGTTTCGGTAACGCTTGCCGCTTGGGTCATTGCCTGCTGTTTAACCCCTTCGATATTCGCGCTGATTTCATTTACAGCGCTCGCTGTTTCACTCATATTGGATGCAAGCTCACTCCCAATCTCTTCCATTGTATTGGAATTGGCGCCGATAGTCCGAATAGAGTCGCTAATCTTTTCAATTGTTTTATTAAAATATATGGATAATGCAGTAATTTCATCATTACCGTTAATAGGCAGCCTAACTGTAAGATCCCCATCGCCCTGAGCAATACCAGCTAACAGTTGCACAGTACGTATAATCGGCGTGATAACAATACGATTGCAAAGAATAAATGCGACAAGCAAAATGAAGAATGAAGTGCAGAACTCCGCAATAAAAACCATTTTTAGGCGCATTAGATGCGCAGCTGTTTTTATTTTAGGAATAAACGTAACACACCCGACTGTAACAAGCGGCAGCATAATAGGTTTTGCCGCTGCATAATACGGAATATTTCCAATCGTTTCTTCAAAGACTTCTTCTTTATTATAGGTATAATTGATAAGATTCGCGATGTGCAACTCTTTTACCGGAACAAAAAACTCGGCAGGATTAATAGTATTTGCCATTACGATATTATTCCTATCCGTGATAATAACTTTACCACCGCTTATTTTATCTTTTCCTAAAAGCGCTGTAAGCTGCGAAAGATCAATATCAAAACTGACAACGCCTTTAAACTTCCCCGTTATATCGACAATTCCTTCGACAATAGTCAACACGGTATCCCCAGCAGATGTGCGGTAAGCATCCAATGATTGCATCTCGCCGGGCTTCTGTTTCCCCTGTTTATACCACGGGCGGATTCTTGCGTCATAGCCATCTCGTCTATCAATCGGAGGATAGCTGACAAAACCGCCATTGTGATCCGTTGCAAATGATATGCGTACAAAGGCTGCATTTTCTTGTAGGAATTGTTTACAAAGATTCATAACACGTTCTTCATAGCAACCAGACGCACATATCATTTTTGAAAACCCCAATGCCGTTTGCCTATCCTTATAAGAAGTGATATCAGCTTCAACCGCTTTAACAATTTCCGAAGAGGTAAACGTCTGTATTACACTTGAAATATTCGAAAAATACAGCGTAAGTAACTGATCGATATTCTCAAATTCTGAGAGCGCTGATTCTTCCGTTTGTTGTGCAAAGAACACCGTTTCGCGTACATAATTTATCATTACAAAAGTTGATACGCCTAATAAAAAAAAGAAAAAAATAATGAGCAATTTCACTTTAAGCGAAAGAGCTTTACTAAAAAGTTGTATCTGCTTTTTAGTAGAAGAAGTAATTGGGGCTTTCATAATCCTCCCATTCATGTAATACCGATATATAAGGTACTATAGTAAAAAATATGCGGGCTGCCGTCTGATAAATAAAACCAGCCCCCCCTGCCCGCCCGAAAAACTTAGACCTTAAACTTCCCAACCTCCTTTGCTAAATTCTCAATGCTCTGTTTATTCTTCTGCGTAATTTTGCTCACTTCATGTACAGTATTGGTTATCTGCACCGCTCCGGAAGCCATTTCATTCATACTGGCGGTAATAGCAGCAGCAATATTGTCCAATTTCTGCATCTCTTGAGCAACCCGTTTGCCGCCTTCCAGCATTTCTTCAGAACCAGCCTGAACTTCCGTTGTTACCATGTTAATGTCTTTAATTGCGGTCAACACCTCCCGGCTGCCGTGTTCTTGTTCCCGCATTGCTTCGGTAAGGCGGGCGCTCATTCCTTTTACCTGTTCTGCAAGTGTGAAAATAACGTTAAACTTTTCTTCTACCGTTTTAGATGAAGCAGAGAGTGTTTCGATTTCTCCGCTTAACATTTTCAATGTAGTAGTAATAGCTTTGCCTTGCACTGAGGCTTCCTCTGCAAGCTTGCGGATTTCATCGGCGACAACAGCAAATCCCTTGCCAGTTTCCCCTGCATGAGCTGCTTCGATGGCAGCATTCATCGCAAGTAAATTGGTTTGAGAAGCAATATGCTGAATGACACTTGAGGCTTCCATCAGCGAACCAGATTCTTCGGTAATTTTTTTGGTTACCGTATTGGCAGTACCCAGCGCCGCTTTACCGTCGCCGGTCGCAGCGGTCAAAGTTTTAATTACCTCATCAGATTTCCCAAGCGTCTGCCCGATGGAAGCGATATTTGCCGCCATTTCTTCTACCGAAGCTGAAGACTGCGCAACGCTGGATGCCTGTGTTTCAACACGTGTATTTAACTGCTTAATCGTCCGGACAATTTCCTCAATAGTTGCAGCAGTTTCCGTTACGCTTGCAGCCTGTCCCATTGCCTGTTGTTTTACGCCTTCAATATGAATGCGTATCTGCCCTATTGCATCGGCTGTTTCCGTCATATTAGACGCAAGCTGTGCGCCAATCTCTTCCATTGTACTGCTATTGTCCCCAATTGACTTAACCGACTTACCGATTTTTGTAATTGTTTCGTTAAAATACTCGGATATATCGGTAATTTCATCGGTACTGATAAGCGGCAGCCGTACGGTTAAATCCCCATCTCCTTGCGCAATATCCTGTAATGCTGCCGCTATATTCGAAAGCGGGCGCAGCTTCCTGGCAACAATGATATTCAGCATAACGATAACAAGAACAACATACAGCAGAAATGCTACTGTAGTAATCAGCATAACCTTATTCACATTCTTATAAACCTCTGCTTGAGCCACTTTGCACACCAAGTACCACGGCGCAAAACTTTTATGAATACTCACCGGTACGACAATTTCAAATATCTTTTTTCCATTTTCATCCCTTTGAGCCGTATTGATATTTTGATATGCTCCGCTTGATACGCCGTCTGCCGAGTTATACTTGAAATTCCGAATAATACTTTCAAAATTTTTCTTTTCCGTTCCGATAAGCGCTTTATCTTTCTCCGTTACAATAACGCCGCTTGACGACAGTAAACTACCGTATCCGGTTTCGTATAATTTCAATGAACTCAATTCTTCTGCAAGATGAGAAAGCGCTAAATCAATGCCGAATACGCCGACCGTTTTTCCATCTTGGTTTTTTAGAGGAACCGTAAAACTAGTAACCAATATATTTTCACTGGCGCTGGTTAAGCTCAGGTACGGATCAAATTGCTGATCTTTTCCCGTATTTAAAGAATTAAGATACCAATCTTCTTCAGTATAATTTGTCAGTATACCTTCATTCACCGTTTTTGTTGCAGGATCTTTATCAAAATACAATACAACTCTTCCCGTACCATCATGAAAAGGAGTATCCGCATAGGCTGCATCAAGACCGTCAAACTGATTAGGCTCGTAACACACCCACATGCTGAAAAAATCATTATTTCCTGCCAAACATTTTTCTACCAGATCGTGCAAAGCTTTGCGTCTATCATGCGGCGGGATACTTTCAAGAGACAAAATACCAGATGCCAGCAAATGCGCTGTGGTGAACGGTTCCTTCAATACTGCAGCAGCAACTGCACCATATTTTTCTGACAACGTAGTAGCGGATTGAATGGCATTTGTCCGTACCGTATGATAGATAAATCTATTAATCACAAATAATACCGGTACTACCGTGATATTGATGCTAATGAATATCAATATCATCAGCTTTACGCTTAATGGAAAATGTTTCCGGCTTTGATTCTTGTGCTTAGAAGATACATATTTCATGACTTAAAGCTCCTCGTATAAACTTTGAAAGTTGTATAATTTGCACACAGCAGCGTACAACCAATAAGCGGCATTGCTGCCTTGCCTAAAACTCTGCGCTATACAGTTTAACAAACTTATTGCAGCAGCAAAACGCATCCCGTACTATTCAAGCCGATACCTTATATTTTAAACTTAGCCACTTCCTGCGCCACATTTTCGATACCGATTTTATTCTGCTGTGCAATTTTATTAACTTCCTGCACAGCATTCCTAATTTGTACAACACTGCTGACCATTTCATTCATACTGCTGGTTACGGTATGGGTTAAGTTATCTAGTTTATGCATTTCAGCTGCAACGCCTTCCCCGCCCTTCAGCATTTCCTCCGAACCAGACTGCACCTCTGTTGTAACGGCATCGATATTTTTAATAGCGGTCAATACTTCTTTGCTGCCGCTTTCTTGTTCCCGCATAGCTTCGGTTAACCGCATGCTCATCGCTTCTACTTCTTCAGAGAGCGTAAAAATAGCATTGAATTTTTCTTCAGCTGTCTTTGCCGATTCGGAAAGCGCTTCAATTTCTCCGCTTAAATTCCGGAGCGTTTGGGTAATATTTTTTCCTTGCACCGCCGATTCTTCAGCAAGTTTGCGAATTTCATCAGCAACAACTGCAAACCCCTTCCCAGCTTCTCCCGCATGAGCGGCCTCGATAGCAGCATTCATAGACAAAAGATTCGTTTGAGAGGCGATATGCTGAATAACATTTGAAGCTTCTATTAATGATCCCGACTCCTCAGCGATTGTTTGTGTTAGCATATTTGCCTTTGCAGCCGTTTCTTTTCCGTTTGCAGTAGCGCCAGCGAGGGTTTTAATCGCTTTATCTGTTTTTTCAAGCGTTTGCGAAATAGACGCAATATTTGCAACCATTTGTTCTACTGCCGAAGATGATTGCGCAACACTTGCCCCCTGTGTTTCTATACTGGTGTTCAGCTGTTTTATGGTACGAACAATTTCTTCAACAGTTGCAGCCGTTTCGGTAACGCTTGCAGCCTGCGTCAGCGCTTGCTGCTTAACATCTTCAATATGTTCATTAATTTTATGAATAGCATCGGAGGTTTCTGTCATATTGGAAGCAAGTTCATCGCCGGTTGCCTTCATCATCCCGCTTGTTATACTCACAGTTGTGATAGACTTTCCTATTTTTATAATGGTTTCATTAAAATACCCTGATAACGCAGCAATTTCATCATGTCCGCGTATCGGCAACCGTACCGTTAAATCGCCCTCCCCTTCCGCAATATCTTTTAGCAGCACAACAATTTGTTGTAACGGTTTTACGATTTGGAAACGAATAAGCAAATAAACAATCAGTAAGACGCCCAATAAAATACCGGCATATTGAATAACCGTTTTAATAAGGTCGGCAGTAGCATCAGCGGTAAAAATCCGTATTGCAGTAGCAGAAATAAAATACCATTTTGCATCTACCCCTTTTAAAGCAACAGGCGTCATAATAAATTTTGTTTTTTTTCCCGAGTACATGGAAATATCAGTATCTCCGTGTATAGAACCTGATTCCGCTTTTTGAAACAGTCCTTTCCAATAAGGTCTTGTATCAAAGATATTAAGCATGATCTGCGAGGGATCCGCTCCATGAGCTACCACGATTCCGGTATCTGTGCACAAAAAGTTATACATTTCTGCCGACGTACCGGCAATATTTTCCATTTCTTTTTGTAAATACGACATATCAATATCGATATTTATAATACCGATAGCTTCATTTTGATACATAATCGGACCGGCAAGCGTGATGGTAACCCGATTGTTGAAAATATACGGAGGCATCATCAGCAGCTTTTTTTCCTGCATCGACTTTTGATACCATGATTTTGCGGCATCAGTATTAAACATTGCAGATCTGATAACAATCTCATTATTGCTCCGCTCAGCACACGGTACAAACCGTCCGTCTTCGTGGTAAATACTTTTATTTGCATAAAAAGCATCAGATCCATCAAAAGCGTTTGGCTCAAAAAGAACCGCTAATTCGACAAAGGAAGTGTGCTTTTCGGCAAAAAGCTGTAAGTAGTCTATAATGCGGTCTCTACTGCGGAGGTCATTTGATAATTGTAACTCATGTTGAACAATACTGCTAAGATCGCTATATGTTTGATAAGCTTCATCAAAAATATCTTCAATTTTAGCCGCTTGTAATTGACTCTGTAATGTTACTGAAATGCTTTTATCTTTGATAGCATCAGCATAATTATCATATCCGTCAAATGCGGCTTTTGCTACAAATACGATCAACAAAAAGCTGGAAATAACAACAGTAAATTTTAACCCTATGCTGCTGGAAATACCGTATTTATGCTGTTTCATTTCATGAATCTCTTGTGCATGTATGGGGGGGGGGGATTACACGACATTCTCATAATTGTCAAACCTCTTTTAGTGCAAAAGTATCTCTTTTATGCTAAGTTATCGTAGACATGAGCTAAAATCAGCGCTCTGCAATAAAAATTAGCATTTTATTAATTATAACATGTTAATTATAACATGAAAAAGAACAGTCCGCAAGAAAAAATAACAGCTAAAAATAATACCCCTACATTACAGGTAAAGAGCCTCAACCTCTTTTTGCGAAAGCCCAGTTGCTTTTGCGATATTTTCCACAGATAGACCGAACTGTAAAAGATTTTTCGCCGTTTCAAGCGCCTTTTGATGCGAACCACGGGCTTCACCTTCAGCGAGTCCAAGCAATTTGCCTTCAGCGAGTCCGAGCGATTTACCTTCTTGACGCCCTGCATTGAATTGGCTTTCAGAAATAGTCGCAATGTCGCTTTTTAATTTCATTCGCGATTCATAAAGCTTCCGTTCTATAGGCGATAACGTCAAAATATCTACCTTTTCATTCAGCATTTTCAGTATCGGTGATTTTGTCGCTAACATAGCCCTTTCCTCCTTATCGCCTGTTCCTATAAACTTCAGCCAATTAATCAGCTGACTCCGTTTGCTACCTTCATTTTCTGCTTCTTGTGCCCGCTTTGCCGCTAGTAGGTCTAAAAAATGTATTTCAAGCACATCTGTCAGCCTCGTATGCTTTTCTTTTTCTTGCAATACATATTCTGAATGAATAGCATCATTTAGTCTGAACCCATCTGCAATAATATTGATCGTAATACACTTGTGCAGATTGTCATACGATTCTCACTTTTGCAAACATACAGCACATCTACTGCGTCGTACGGCAAAAAAGTGTCCTCAACGTATCTTAGATACGCCTGCGGTACTTTTTTGCCTAACTTCTTGTATCTGCACCGTCTATTTGCAAAAGTCCATTTCAGTAGCGGCACGGATGCCGCTGGTTATAGCAGAAACGATGTTTCGGCAGTGCCGAAACTCGCTCTTTCCATCGTACACGGATGTGCGATGGAAAGAATAGCGTAATCGTTTGTGAGAGTTATTTGCAGTTCATCTTCCATAACGAGAAAAAGTATATGTCATCAAAATACAAAATGCAATCCCTGCATGACACGTCATTTGGGGATTGCAGCATGCCCGTTCTGATACATATTTTCGTGAAAAGTCTTCCAGCCGAACTTTTATTTTAGAACGAATCCTAAGAACCAAGGAGGGTTCTTAGGGCGAAGCCTTAAGCGGTTCTTTTGAAGATAGGATGGGTTCTAGGGAAGGGAAGAAATCTTTTATCCGAAAAAAGTGTCTTCCCTTCCCTAACTTATACTTTGAACTTCCCTACTTCAGCAGCGAGATTCTCAATACTCCGCTTATTCTTTTGCGTTATCTCGTTGACTTCCTGCACGGCGTTGTTAATCTGTACGGCGCCAGAAGCCATCTCGTTCATGCTGTCAGTGATGACACGGGTAAGACTATCCAGCTTTTGCATTTCGGAGGCAACACTTGCCCCGCCTTTCAGCATTTCTTCGGAGCTTGCCTGGACTTCCGTTGTTACCGTGTTGATGCTCTTGATTGCAGTCAGCACTTCACGGCTGCCGTTCTCCTGCTCCCGCATCGATTCGGTCAGGCGGGCGCTCATTTCTTTAACCTGTTCGGCAAGGGTAAAGATCGCATTGAACTTTTCTTCTACCGTCTTGGATGAAGCGGAAAGCGTTTCAATTTCACCTGACAAGTTTTTCAGTGTTGCCGTGATAGCCTTTCCCTGTGTCGCAGAATCCTCCGCCAATTTCCGGATTTCATCTGCGACGACGGCAAAGCCCTTTCCTGCTTCCCCCGCGTGCGCTGCCTCAATCGCAGCGTTCATCGCAAGTAAGTTTGTCTGGCTGGCAATATGCTGAATAACGCTGCTTGCTTCCATCAGCGAACCGGATTCTTCTGCAATCTTCTGAGTTACCGCGTTGGAGGTAACGACTGTTGCTTTGCCGTCGCTGGTCGCAGTTGTAAGACTTCTGATTACCTCATCGGTTTTGCCGAGGGTCTGCCCAATCGAGGCGATATTGGCAACCATTTCTTCTACGGAAGAAGAAGATTGGGCAACGCTTGCCGCCTGAGTTTCGATGCTGTTATTCAGCTGCTTAATCGTGCGGACAATTTCTTCTACAGTAGCCGCTGTTTCGGTAACACTTGCCGCTTGGGTCATTGCCTGCTGTTTAACCCCGTCGATATTCGCGCTGATTTGGTGTACAGCGCTCGCTGTTTCCGTCATATTCGAAGCAAGCTCACTCCCGATTTCTTCCATAACATATGAATTCATTCCAACCTGTTGAATGGAAGCGCCAATCTTCGCAATCGTTTCGTTGAAGTATTCAGACATATCGGTAATTTCATCATTGCCGATTATCGGCAAACGGACCGTTAAATCTCCTTCTCCCTGTGCAATATCGTACAATACGCTAGCAGTACTGCTGATAGGCTTTACAATTCTATGAGCAACAATATAGACAATCACAAGGGATACCATCAGGATAAGCAAAGCGGTAATGATAATACCGGTGCGCATTGTATCTATAGTACCCAAAAATTCTTTCACAGGAGCTTCGATAACAATATTCCAGCCGGTTGTTTTCATAACTGCACCGCTCGCAATCATTTGCGAGCCCATAAAAGTATAATATCCTATTTCTGTTTTGTGGCTTTTGAGAATGTCCTCAATCACCGCTGCCACGGCAGCAAGACTTTTATCAGTCTTGACAGACTCTATCACATTGAAGTACTTTTCGACTAACTCTCGGTTTCTATTGGCTATATTTACGCCTGATTCAGAAAGGATAAAGCAGCCTCCTGTTTCACCGATTTTAATGGGATCAATCATCTCTGAAAGCGTATATCCGTCGAGGATAGCCGCGAGAACAGCTTTGAGCGTATTATTTTCGCCTATAATGGGAACCACCGCCTGTAGAATAAGCCGCCCTGTTTCTATGTCGTTAAAAGGCTCAGAAAAATATCTTTTTGTGCCGCCCTGCGACTCTCGAAACCACTTTTGACCGGAAACATCAAACTGCTTTCCATCCGGCAGATAGTATATGCCCTTTGGATCAATGATTCCAAAAGCTATCACTTTTTTTTCAGCTCTTGACAGCTCTTTGAGGAAGCGGGCTTTTTCTGTATAACTGACAGTGTCATCATACAGTATCTGCTGAGAGGCAATCCCGTCAAGGTATTCAAACCACAGTTTTATTTCTCCATCAATGATGACGGCAGCATCACTCACCTTATCAAAAAGATGAGCGGTCACCTTTTCCATAACCGCGGTCCGTGATTGATTAAGTACTAAAGCGCTTAAAAGCAAAAACGCTGCAATAATCAGTAAACCGAAAATGATAATCATTCGCATTTTAATTGAAAATCTATTTTTCATTGTAAATCTCCTTTTGTAGGAAACTTTTTTTTCGATAAAAAGAAAAAAAGCCCCGACTACGCTTGGGAATGTCTCAAAAGCTGATCACTTTTCTGCCATCCCCGACGAATATTTTTACCGAACAGTTAAAACCTCGTGTCATTTATTTTCACAGATATCCTGTCAGTTACAGCCACAGGACTCACACTTTGGGAATCCCCTAGCTCCAGTGCAAAACCAAGAATAGAGATATTTGGTAACAAAAAGGAAAACAGTCTTATCCGGTATTGATATTTCTCTCTCCAGCGCTTTTGAAAATAGACGGTGTAGACAAGGAGCATAGCAAATTCCAACCGCAGGCGTATTTTTGATACGTTAAGGATTGGAATTTGTGTAGGGACGGAATAGATGCGTTGTATTTTTTCAAAAGACGGGGGGGGGGGGGGGGGGGATT
>NZ_JBQNBW010000055.1:0-18487 GCF_052169735.1 Treponema sp. | reverse complement strand
GAAAGAAATGCATAATCATTGGTGAGGGTTATCTGTAATTCGTCTTCCATAGCTGGAGAAAGTATAGGACATCAGGATATAAAATGCAATGTGCGGAGTGTAGGAGAAAAACGCAAAGCAGGGCGGAATATAATTATGAATGGATAGTACCGCGTACAGCATTTGAAGGTAGTTATAATGCGGAACCCCTGTGCAAGAAACACAATCTTGTTGATATGATGATTGTGCTTATGGGAGTATTGTGCGGATAAGACACGGGTTATGCAAGGCAACCCGCTTCCTTAAATAAACCTGTTCGGAAACTTCCGTTTCTGAACAGGTTACCTTGAAATGCGATGTTCTAAATCGTGCTATTTGTGCGATTTAGAACTCGTCGACCAGTTTGACAACGAAGTTATCGAACTGGTCTAATTTCTTTGGCAAAAGTCTCTCTACAGGCTATATATAGCTGTGGAGGTGCTACTATGAAAGTAAAACGAATATGGATAGTGCTGGTCTGCAGCCTTATCAGTGCAGTCTTTTTCCTGCAATGTACCCGCTGTACGCCGATCACGGATCAGGACATAAACCCGCAAATATCATTAGTCAGCTACAATACGCAAACCTTTTTTGATGCGGTAGAAGATGGAACTGAATTTCAAGAGTTTAGGGGCGGAAAATCCCGATGGTCTGAACAGCGGTACCGTATACGGCTTGAACGGCTCAAAACAATCCTTTTTACTGCAGGAGAGCGATTAACGGGAGCAAAAGACCGGCTGCCGGATATTGCGGTATTACAAGAAGTTGAAAGCAGCAGGGTTATAGAAGATTTTTGTAAACAGCTTCCGCATAAAGAAACGTATCCATATGCGCTGTGTCCATCCCGCCCGGCTAAAGCCGCATTTACGACGGTGATTTTAAGCAAATTCCCTATTGAGCATTTCAGATTCCATACACTTTACACGCAAGATCAATCAGCGCTGCGTCCCTTGGTAGAAGCACAGCTGAATATTGGAAGCGAAAAAAAGCCCCGGAGACTCACTCTGTTTGCCGTACATTGGAAGTCAAAAAGCGGCAGCGGAGAAAGCGCTGGCATCCGCATATTGCAGGAACAGCAGCTGCTGCAAAAAATCCGGGAACATAATGCCCGTAGTCCCGGCATTCCCGTTGTTATCTGCGGGGATTTTAATCAGCCGCTTGAAGAATTTAATGAACTCAATACCTTTGCCGTATGCTGGAATACAGCGGCTTACAAAACTGAAAATCAGCAGAGCAGGCAGCCGGATGGAAGTTACTACTTCAAAAACAAATGGGAAAAGATCGACCATATCTTCTATTATGATAGGCTTCACACACCGGCTGAGACACCGAATACAGTACATACCGGTACCACAGCTATTGAACCGGTGTTATTTTTTGTACTATATGAACCGCCTCTTGTCAAAGACGGAAAACCGCTTCGGTATAACGTAGTTTCCGGAGAAGGATATTCTGATCATTTGCCGCTTGGGTTCCGGTTTAAAATCCTGCAGTGAGCAGGGGGTAAATGCTGACACTGTATTAGTCGTGTTGTTTCAAAAAGCCTTTGTTATACGCAGTGATCAGCATTTCCAAATTCCGTATCTTGTCTTTAAGCTCTTTCCCCGTGTCGGTGTCTGAAACACGCTTCCGTTCAACCAATGTTTCAATTACTTCTTTGGTAGATTGAATATCAAAGCCTTCCCGCAACACTTTTTCTACCGATTCAAAGGGGTGATGGCTGATCAATGTCATACCGTAGGAGTTATAGGTAAGGGTATAGCCTGCAATGCCGGTAGTTGTTTGGTACGCCTTGGAAAAACCGCCATCGATTACCAACAGCTTACCGCCTGCTTTAATAGGGCTTTCGCCTTTTGCAACCTTCACCGGGGTATGCCCGTTGACAATATGCGCATTGCCGCTCAGTCCAAATTCTTTGAGTATCTGCGCAGCAAGGGTGCCGTCGTCCTGTTCCATCAGCTTATAATACGGAGAAGACGGCTCTTTGTGTGTTTCCTTATCATCAATAAAGTAACGCTCAAAAGTTGTCATCTTTTTCTTCCCAAAGAGGGTAGAATCTTGATTACACCACAAAAACCACAGAAATTCCGCATTTTCGCCTGAAAAATAGGCTTCCCGTGCCATTTGATCATATTTATCCATCAGATTTTTGCCGTAATACCGTTTGCCGTCAATTTCCGTTTCTTTAAAACTGCCGTCTTCATTCAGTAAAAGACAGGCATGGAATAAAAGATTGTCATTATAACGGCAGTACATACTCCCCTTCGCATATAAAAAGCGTACATGCTGTTTTAACTTTTCGCTGGTAGTAAAGGCAGCAGTCAGTGTGTCGATAAGATAGTGTTCTTCTTCTGTCAGCCGCGTTTGATTAGCCGGGTCAATAGTGGGGAAGGAGCGGTCATTCAAGGGATAGGTTTTGCCTTCAATTTCGATTGTTCCTGCAGCAGGGTTGAGGGTGCGCAATATTTTCCGATGCTCCATATTGTACGAAGGATGGTCATTGATCAGGTTTTCTTCGAGCTTGAATTGAATGATGCTGATTGCTTTGTGCATTTTTGCCAACAACTCTGCATCGACATCAAAAGGATGTTTTTCATTTACTTTGGGCATAAACCGAGTACAGGGGTCATCCTTATACAGATGCTGAGCAAAGCTCACCAACGGCAAGAGGCTGATACCGTACCCATCTTCTATTGCATTGATATTGGAATATCGCAGCGCAATCCGTATGGCTGTTGCAACACAGGCACGGCATCCTGCAGCAGCCCCCATCCACAAAATGTCGTGATTGCCCCATTGGATGTCCAGGCTATTCTGCGCCATCAGGGTATCCATCACCTTATGCGGATAAGGACCGCGGTCATAAATATCACCGATAATATGCAGGTGATCAATCGTACATTTTTTTATGACGGCAGACAGTTCGATAATGAACAAATCTGCGCGTCCGTATTCCACAAGGCTCTTAATAATTTCGCTGTAATAGTCTTTTTTATTAAAACGGTGTTCATCTTCTTGTAGAAGTTCTTCCATTATATAGGCAAAATTCTTAGGCAGCAGTTTCCTAACCTTTGAACGTGTGTATTTTGAGGCTGTTGCCCGTGCCACCCGCACCAGCCGGTAGATAGTAAGCTCATACCAATTGGCACGGTTTGCTTTTTTTTCTGCCTTGATTAGCTTCAGCTTTTCACGCGGATAGTAAATCAGCGTTGTCAGTTCTTCCAAATCTTCGGTACTAACTGTTGAGCTTAATTCTTCAGACACTTTCCGCCGGATAGCCCCCGACGCATTCTGCATAACATGATTAAACGCCTCCGCTTCTCCATGTATGTCAGTCAGAAAATGCTCCGTACCCTTGGGTAAATTTAATATCGCTTTTAGATTGACTACTTCCTCAACTGCCGTAGTAACATTCGGAAACGACTGGGACAAGAGTTCAAGATATTTCTTGTTTTGCTGTAAGACTTCTAAGGGAATACTTTCCATATTATACCTGTTTGGAAACCTCGTGTATAAGTGATAAATACCATCGATCAGCGTAACACGGAGCGTGCATTTTCTTTGATTATTTCGGTATTTTGAACACAGAATCTTGAATCGCTTTAGGCAGCGCCGGTCTCTTTGACATGTATAATGGTAATTTATACAGAGTTCTTTTGTCAATACACCAAAATGGAAAAGTCTTTGCAACCGGTCTCTACGTTTTACCGCACGAATAAAAAATAAAACCGTAACAAATCAAGGTTTAAAAAGTTACAAAATTACTCATTGACAAACAAAAAAAAATCGCGTAACATAATTTATAGTTAAAATTGATCAATAAAAAGCGTGTTACGCTTTGATCAAGAAAGTATTTAAGGAGGTATTTTTCAATATGAAAAAATATCTACTCGTAAGCTTAACAATTCTCTTTGCCGCCGCATTTGTGTCGGCAGCAGAAGCAACAACCAAGATACCTGATATAGACATCGAGGCGGAGGCAACGGTTACGTGGGGAATTGATCTTGGTTCAGGGTCAGGAAAGCCTGCAGATATAGCAAAGCATGGCTTTAAAAATGAAGCTTCATGGACGGTAAAATTTCCGCTTATCAAAAAAGGTGATATGATGTCACCCAGAAATGAGTCGCCTGTATATGCTGAAGTAGCGCTAAAAGACATTGAGCTAAATCTTCAAAGCAAGGAAGATAAGAAAGACTTTGCATTTGACGGAAAAGTTGATAAGTTGGAAGCAAAATTTGTGTTCTATGGCGCATATCTGCAGGTATATAATAAACCGGGCTTTAATACGAACTATGCCAATTTATGGGATACACTCGAAAAGAGCGACGATTATAAGAAAAAGAAGAAGGATATTACTTATAAATTTGAGCCGGGCTTTGAAGGATACGGTACGAAGCTGGGCTATGCCAATAAGAATTTCATGGACTTAGATGTCGGCTTAAAGTTCGGATCAAACGGTAACTGGGAAGCTGAAGACACAGATGAAAAAACAACGGAAACAGTTGAGTACTTTGATGGAGAGAAAAAGCTGGGTAAGAATCAAACAGCAAAAAAGCTGGTAGAGCTGAGTAATGCAAAGCCTAAGGAATATACAATAAAAGATAAAGATGGCAAACTTGATCCCGGCACATACCTTGTCACAACAAAGACAGATAAAGAAATAGCACCGCACAGTAAATACGGTATCGGGCTTGATTTTTCTATGAAACCGCTGGATAAGATGCTCGGCATTAAGTTAAATGTTAATTCAACCCTTGCGCTGGCAAAGTCTTCCAAGAATGAGAAGGATGGCTACCGCTTCGGTTTAGCAGGCGGACAAACTACAGATGCATTTGGGTTTAATGTCGGTACTGAAGTAAGCTCTAAACCGATTGATGGATTAGAGCTTAAACTCGGTTTTGACGGCGGCACTTTCTTCGATACAAAGAAAGTAAAGGGTGATAAAAGCGCTGCTAACCGGACATTTGCTTGGGACCTCTTATTTGATACTAAATACAAGTGGGTCAGCGCTGGTGTCTATGCTGCATCTGCTGGAACTCCATATAGTTGGTTTGACGGAAAGAATACAAATATCCCGGATATGGCAACATATATACAATTTAAAACAGAGGGAGAGAAAAAAGAATCATCCTACTTGCTAGAAGGCTTGGATGCCGGTGTCCATCTTGGTTTGTATAGGATGATCTCTTTTGCAAAGAGAGATACTAGTAAGAGATGGGATTACCCAATACTCATGAAACTCTGGGGATCTTATAAGGCAAAGCTGAATGATTCAATGTCGCTTAAACCGTTTGCAACATTTTGGATGGAAACCAATCATAAAGAAGATGCAGAAGGCAAAGAGACTCTTAATCCTTATACCGGCTTCGCTTATGATGTAGGTATAGCATATAGCCCCGCTGAAAAGGTTGAACTAACCGCAAAATGGGAACATGGTAAAATCCGTAAGAATGAATATGGAGCACTGCGCGGTAAAGACAAAAACGGTCTATTAATCGAAGCTCCTATAAATCACGGTACCCATAATGGTAGATTTACACTTGCGCTTAAAGTTGAATACTAATAGCAATGACGTGTAGTTTACTATAAGTACACATCAACAGCCTGTTCTGCGTATGCAGGGCAGGCTTTTTTGTTGTTTTTTAATTCCTCCGCGATTACAGTAAAAAATAAAACCGCTAAGACGCAAAGAACGCAAAGGAACTACCCAAAGCAAGCTCTCCACCCCAGCCCAAACCTCTGCGCCCTCCGCGTCCTCCGCGCCTCCGCGATTACATTAAAAAACAAAACCGCCAAGACGCAAAGAACGCAAAGGCATTCACCCAAAGCAAGCTCATCACCCCCAGCCCAAACCTCTGCGTTCTCCGCGACCTCTGCGATTACACTAAAAAATAAAACCGCTAAGACGCAAAGAGCGCAAAGGAAGCCACGAGGGTCAGCTCACCGCCTCCACCCTAAACCTCTGCGTCCTCTGCGCCTCTGCGATTACATAAAAAATAAAACCGCCAAGACGCAAAGATCGCAAAGGAAGCCACGAGGGACAAGCTCATCATACCTTCCCCCAAACCTCTGCGTCCTCCGCGTCCTCTGCGATTACATTAAAAATAAACCGCTAAGACGCAAAGAGCGCAAAGGTATTCACCCAAAGCAAGCTCACCACCACCACCCAAAACCTCTGCGTCCTCCGCGCCTCTGCGATTACAGTAAAAAATAAAACCGCTAAGACGCAAAGAACGCAAAGGAAGCCCTGGCATTCATTCTATACTATCTTGTAACCCATTTTGCAAGCTGATATAATATTACATTACTAAATTTCACACGGAGGAGTTGCACATGGAACCGTTATTACATATAGAAAATATGCATCTGTCGGTAAATGAAAAACCGATACTGCATAATGTCAATTTAAAGATCAATGCAGGAGAAATCCACGTAGTGATGGGGCCGAACGGGGCTGGTAAATCTACGCTGGCAGCTGCAATAGTCGGTAATCCCATCTTTCAGATAGATCAAGGTTCAATTTTCCTTAATGGAGAATTATTGAATAATCTGCCGGTTTTTGAACGTGCGCGGCGCGGTATCTTTCTTTCTTTCCAAAATCCTGAAGAAGTGCCGGGGCTAAAAGTTGAGGAGTTTCTCCGGGCGGCTAAGGAAGCGGTTACCGGTAAAAAGATACCCGCACTTACCTTCCATAAAGAGCTGCTCAAACTGATGGAGATGCTCAGTATCAATCCTGAATATGCAGACCGCAGCTTAAATGTCGGGTTTTCGGGCGGTGAGAAAAAGAAGAACGAAATCCTACAGCTTGCCGTACTTCAACCCAAGCTCGCCATTTTGGACGAAACGGACTCGGGTTTGGATATCGATGCAACGAGAATTGTTTTTGAGGGTGTTGCAAAACTCAAGACGCCGGATATGGGTATTTTAATCATCACTCACCATAGCAAGGTGCTGGAATATCTCAAGCCGGATTATGTGCATGTGTTGGTGAGCGGCTCGCTGGTAAAAAGCGGCGGTATCGAACTGGTTGATCATATTCAAAAATACGGGTATGCAGGAATGTAGGAGCGGCTATGAGTAATGACTTTAGAGATTCCCGCTCTCCCCTGTTCCAAACACGGAAGCGTACCTTTGTTTCCGACATTGAGCGGGGCGTTTACGATATAAAAGATAAGATTGACTATCAGTATTCCACTGGAATGGGCTTGAGTGAAGAGGTTGTACGGAAGATTTCTGCGCGTAAGCTTGAACCCAAGTGGATGCTCGATTTAAGGCTGCAATCCTTACAGTACTTTTTTGAACGCCCTATGCCGGATTGGGGTGCGGATATTTCCGACCTCAATATTCAAGAGATTATTCACTACATTGTTTCGGATGAAAAGCCGATGGCGACCGACTGGGATCAGGTGCCGGAAGAGATTAAGCAAACCTTTGACCGGCTCGGTATTCCTAAGGCGGAGCAAACCTCTCTGGCAGGGGTCGGTGCCCAGTATGATTCGGAAGTAGTGTATCATAGCTTGCAGAAAAACCTTGCAGACCAAGGGGTTGTGTACCTCGATATGGAATCGGCGGTGCTGCGTTACGGTGATCTTGTCCGCGAGCATTTTATGAAACTGATAACGCCGAACGATCATAAGTTTGCTGCGCTGCACGGTGCGGTATGGTCAGGCGGTTCGTTTGTGTATGTACCCAAGGGCGTCAAGGTTGAACTCCCGTTGCAATCCTACTTTAGATTGAACGCGAACCAGTCAGGGCAATTTGAACACACACTGATTATTGTAGATGAAGGCGCGTATCTCCATTTTATCGAGGGATGCAGTGCGCCTAAGTACTATAAGAATGCACTGCACGCAGGAGCTGTAGAGCTGTATGTCGGAAAAAAGGCGACCATGCGCTATTCCACCATCGAAAACTGGTCACGGAACCTCTACAATTTGAATACCAAACGCGCTATTGTGGAAGAGGACGGTGCTATTGAATGGGTGTCCGGCTCGTTCGGCTCGCGCGTTACTATGCTCTATCCTATGAGTATTTTGAAGGGAGACCGCTCACGCTCCGAGTTTACCGGCGTTACCTTTGCATCAGCGGGGCAGTGCCTCGACACCGGCACTAAAACCGTGCATATCGGTAAGAACACCGTGTCTGAAATGCACTCGCGCTCTATTGCGAAAAACGGCGGGGAGTCGAACTACCGCGGCTTGCTGGTTATCGGGAAGGATGCAACCGGCGCGAAGGCGCTCGCCGAGTGCGAATCCCTGATGCTGGATAACGAGTCCCGTACTGATACTATCCCGATTATCGAAAGCCATACCGATGATGCCGATATCGGACACGAAGCGAAAATCGGCAGGATAAGTGATTCGATGGTGTTGTACCTCATGCAGCGCGGTTTGGACGAAGCGGCGGCAAAATCCCTGATTATCAAAGGATTTGTCGAGCCGATTTCCAAAGAACTTCCGCTTGAATATGCCGTCGAGCTGAATAACCTTATTTCTATTGAGCTGGAGGGGACGATAGGCTGATGAGAAACGAAAACTATTTTAAACGGCTCGATTATCATATACAGGATGTACCGAAGGCTCCATTTACCGGGATGGTGTTTCACACAGATGTTCCGGGCGCTCGGTTTATGCCGATTGAAGACTTTCTGAAAATATGCCCGGCTGAGCAGGCTGCAAAGATATTCAGTACCGAAAAATCGCCGCGCGAAAAAAACTGCGGACTGGGAAAGCGGTTTACCGATGAGGTACATGCAAAGCAAAACAGCGGGTTTTATCTTAACATTGAAGCAGCTGCTAGCACTGCGGAGCCGGCTTCTGGAAATGATGCTTGCGGCAAAGCAGCGGGGCTATGTACCGGTGCCGACCATGGTAAGAATCGCACGAACAGCACCGCTCAGGACTGTTCTACCGCCGGTTCCGCTGCAGAACCGAGTACCATGCAGGATTTCTTTGTGCGGTTTACGGTGGATGCAGCGCACACTGTCCTGTTTGACCAAAGCTACATCGACGTAGCTGATAATGCAGCGGCACGGATTATTTTGTACTTTGACTCTGATCCTGCGGCAGCAGCGCTGCAATCATACCGGAATGGGCTGATCAGTATCCGCATTGGGAAATGTGCTGCGATAGAAATTATCAAAATTCAGAACTTTGCGGACATCGCACTCAATTTTGAAACGGTTAGAATGGATGTCGGTGAAAAAGCTGTAATAACGGTTCACGACATACAGCTGGGCGCTGAAAAAAACGGTATCTCTTATTCTTCCTATATACAGGAGGAATGGTCGGAGGTGCGTATCTATCCGCTGTATTTTGTTGATAAGATGCGGCGGATGGATCTTGAGCATAATCTGATTATCAATGGAAAAAACACACTGTCGGAAATTAAAGCCCGCGGCGCACTGAAAAATGAAGCACATAAGGTATTCCGCGGCAATATCTTCTTAAATAAAGGCTGTTCCGCCTCTGTTGCGCGGTTTGCTGATAACAGCATTATGCTGGATAAACAGGCTGTCGGTGCCAGCATCCCGACTATTTTCTGTGATGAAGATGATGTTGTCGGAGAACACGCTGCGAGCTTTGCCGCCATTGATAAAGAAAAGCTCTATTATCTGATGAGCCGCGGTTTTGACGAGTTGAGCGCCAAAAAACTGATTATTGACGCTGCCTTCCGCCCTGTCTTTAATGCTATCCCAGATGAAGCAATACGGAACCGGCTGAATGCCGAGTTTGATGAGCGTTTATCCGCACAGACGCAGCCTCAAGCAGAGCCAGCGGCGGCATCCGGTGCTATTCCGGAAAAAATGGCTGCATCCAAAACCGAAACAGCGGCACCAGACAGTGCGCAAGGTAAAATAGGAGCAGCACATGTATAAACAATACTTCCCGTTGCTGCAAAATCGGAATATTCACTATTTAGATGCTGCCGCAACCGCGCAGCGTCCGCAGGCGGTGCTTGATGGTGTACAGGCGTACTATACCCGCAGCAATGGAAACGCAGGACGCGGCTCCCACACGCTTGCGATGGAATCCTCCGCACTGATTGAAGCTGCCCGCACTGCGGTTAGCAGGTTTATCGGTGCTGACAATTCCGGCGAGGTGGTGTTTACCAAGAATGCGACCGAATCGCTCAATATTATTGCATACTGCTACGGATTAGAGCAGCTCCGTACAGGGGATGAAATAATCATTTCGATTGCCAACCATCATGCAAACCTTATTCCGTGGCAGTTTGTTGCGCGGAAAACCGGTGCCGTACTGCGGTATGTCTACCTTGATGAGCGCGGAAACTTCGATATGGCAGGTTTTAAATCCCTGCTCGGCAGCCGCACAAAGGTTGTAGCGGTAACAGCTGCGGTCAATACCACCGGTGTTGTCTTTCCGGTACAGGAGATCATCACGGAAGCACATAAGTACGGCGCGGTTGCGGTTATTGATGCAGCGCAGTCTATTGCACATTTTCCGCATGATGTTGCGGCTTGGGATTGTGACTTTCTCGCTTTTTCCGGGCATAAGCTTTACGCGGAGTTCGGTGCCGGGGTGCTGTATGCAAAGCGCACCCTGCTGGAACAAATGCCGCCCTTCCTCTACGGCGGCAGCATGATCGAGTTTGTCAGTGAGCAGACCAGCGAGTTTAAGGCAGGCGGGGCAAAGTATGAAGGCGGAACGCTCGATACCGCGGCAATTCATTCACTCAAGCTTAGTATCGATTTTCTGACAGAGCAGGGGCTTGCAGCTGTCCACACCTATGCGGAAGGGCTGCACTGCGCTTTGATTGCTGCCTTACAAGAGCTTGATTTTGTGAATCTGTACTATGCTCATGCAGAGCGGCGGGTTCCAACAGTTGCTTTTAATGTCAAGGATGTGCATTCGCATGACACAGCATATATTCTGGATGAGCAAGGCGTTATGGTCAGAAGCGGACATCACTGCACGCAGCCGCTGATGGACTACATGGGTATCAATTCCTGCTGCCGTGCAAGCATTGGTATCTACAATACGCAGGAGGACATTGATGCCCTTGCTGCAGCCCTCAAAAAAGTACACGATGTGTTTAAGCAGTAATAGGCATCTCTAAAAAAAGCTGGGAGAGGGTGAGAGGGAGCTGTCCATGAAGTATATTTCATAGCGTTTTTTTTCGATTTTGCTTATACCTGAAACAACGCTCGATATAGTGCCTATAATGTTGCAAACAGGGGTTTGAAAACTTATTGGACAGCCCCCGATCTTTTTATATTTTAAACTTAGACACTTCCTGTGCCAAATTTTCGATGCTGAGTTTGTTTTTGTTGGTAATTTCTTTTACGCCTTGAACAGCATTGTTGATTTGCACTGCTGCCGCTGCCATTTCTTTCATACTTGCTGCGATTGTGTTGGTAAGCCCGTCAAGTTTCTGCATTTCGTGCGCGACACCTTCTCCGCCTTTCAGCATATCACCTGAACCGGCTTCAATTTCAACCGTTACCTCGCTGATGTTTTTAATCGCCTCCAGTACTTCGCGGCTCCCGTTTTCTTGTTCCCGCATTGATTCGGTTAAACGGGTACTCATATTTTTTACCTGATCGGAAAGCGTAAAAATGGTAGCAAATTTTTCCCCGGCAACTTTTGAAGAAGTAGAAAGCCCTTCGATCTCTGCACTTAAACTTTTAAGCGTTGCGGTAATCGTTTTTCCCTGCACGGCAGAATCTTCTGAAAGTTTGCGGATTTCGTCGGCAACAACGGCAAAGCCTTTACCGGCTTCTCCGGCATGCGCTGCTTCAATAGCGGCGTTCATTGCAAGCAGGTTTGTTTGGGATGCAATATGCTGAATGACACTTGAAGCCTCCATCAAACTCCCTGACTCTTCGGCAATTTTCTGTGCAACACTACCGGTATTCACGATAATATCCCGTCCGTCGGCAGTTGCTTCCGCAAGCGTTTTAATAACTCCGTCTGTTTGTTCAAGCGTATTGGTAATCGATGCAATATTCGCAACCATCTCTTCTATGGCAGAAGAAGAAACCGCTACGCTTGCCGACTGGCTTTCTATGCGGGTGTTTAATTGCCGTATCGTCTTGATAATTTCTTCAACCGTTGCAGCGGTTTCTCCAACGCTTGCAGTCTGCGTCAGCGCCTGTTGCTTTACGCCGTCAATATTTTCATTTATTTTATGGACAGCCTGTACAGTTCCAGTCATATTCTGAGCGAGTTCACCACCGATTGACCGCATTATTTCAGCATTGCTGTCGATAGATTGTATGGAAGTTCTAATCTTTTTAATTGTTTCGTTAAAATATTCGGAGAGCCGCGTTACCTCATCATTACCGATGAGGGGGAGCTGCACAGTCAAATCCCCTTCCCCTTGCGAAATATCTTTTAGGGCATTAACAGCTGTCTGAACGGGAGCAACCATCTTTGCTGCAATAAAAAATACGATAGTCAGCGTTACTGCCAATATGATAATACCGATGATAATAACCATTTTTTGTAGATTGATAATTGCAGCGAGAAATTCTTCTGCCGGGGCTGCAATAATAATTGTCCATCCCGTATCCTGCATTTTTGTATAGGCGGCAATATGCTTTTTACCGTTGTAGGTATAATAACCGATACCGCTAGAAGAAGCCGAAAGCGCTTGCCGCTGAAAATTCGCGATAGAAGTTAAAGAGCGATCGGTCTTTGCCAGCTCCATCGCATTTTTTTGTGCTTCAACGATTGATGTATCTTTGTGAGCGATCGTTGTTCCATCTGATCCTAAAATATGACAATTTCCTGCTTTACCGATTTCGATGTCGGATACGGTATCGCAAATAACGGTTCCCTCCAGTCCGGCTCCCAAAACAGCGACGACCTTACGATCGCTATCTAAGAGCGGAACAGCCAAAATAATTTCCAGTTTTTTAGTTGCTGTTGAAATATGGGGTTCAGTAATAAATGAAACGCCACTCACAGCACTCTTATACCAGTCCGTATCCCCGACAAAGGTAACCGTACCGTCGGCATAGTAGCTGTTTCCCTTAGTATCGCATATATTAAAAAAATTGAGGCTGTCGGCATAGCCGAAATCCCTGCGTACGATTTGAGTTTTTTCCGTAAAAGATACCGAAGGATCCTTCATTGCAGGATTACGCATAAAACCGCGTAAAAAACTGAAATCACCGTTAATATCGCTCGTGATAAACAATGCAATATCATTTACTTTGTCGATAAGATGCGCATTAACCCGCGCAGTAAGAACTTGCTGCAAAGTGTACCGCAACAAAGAGCCTTGTATAACACCTGCCACCGTAATCAATGTTCCAAAAATGATAAGCAGTTTCTTACGAATAGAAAAAATTTTCTTTTCCCGCATAAAGCGAAATACCTCCACACACTAGAACGAAACCGTATTTCGGGAGAACAGCATAACTTGATCGGTCATATCATCAGTGGTAATATATTGCAAGTTAATGTATTACAATATATTACCGCATAGAACGATTCCCCCAATATTTTACACAATTCGCCGGAGACGGGACTAACCAATATATGTAATTATCTTCATCACTTACATAACGATTCGTTCCTTAAAATTCAGCAGTTGAACATAAACATTCCCCTCTGATGAGGATGCAGTACCTCCATTACGGATGGCGGGCAGCAACTCCTTTTTCTATCAAAGTAATAAATTCATCCTCATACCAAGCCTGAGAATATGGAACATGGCTACGGATCATCGGACGGATTTTTGCTTCAACCGTTTCTTTACAAGCCTCGCACACATCATATTCGCGAATATGCCAATATGTTCGACCGACCACAGGATTAACCAATTCTTTTCTACAAACATCGCAATGCAAAGTTTTCATACGTGATGCTCTCCTCTGTAATAGTAGGCACCTCTGGATAAATACCAAGCTTTTACAAGATTATTTATCAAAGGTCTCCCAATCTTGCGGGCTAAATCATACCGCAGATTCATCTTTTTGTCGAGTAATACAACAAGTAGAAAATCCATACGGAATCCTTGAAAAATAATACATTTTCCCCTAACGTTTGCCGATAAAGTATGATATAATTATATTTATATGAACGGACAACAAAGAAGGTTTGCCCCCAGCTTCGGTTTTAAACAGCATAATATGAACATCGGGCATAGAAACCGCGTGATACACAATATCTATCATCTCATAAAAAAGAACAGGTCTTTTTTGCTGATCGGTCATAAAGATCCTGATGAGGACTGTTATGCTTCCGTTGCATCTGCGGCATTGCTTTTGCGGAAGTTTAACAAACATGTAAGCATCTTTTTAGAGACACCACCTCCGGAAAACTTGAATTTTATTAATTCACTTTGCAAGTATAATAAGGTAAATATTTATTACGGCACAATGCCTCCCATTAGATCGGTGCAGGTAGTAGGTATTCTTGACACGCCTAAGCCGGATATGATTGCAGCAGACGGCTGTATTTATGATTTTTTAAATAATCCTGAAATTCCGAATGTTGAACTTGATCATCACTTTTCTTCCGATGCTGCTTATTCGGGTGATCCTGCATATTCGTTGGTGCTGCATGCCTCCAGTACCTGCGAAATTCTGTGCCGGTTGTGCTATAAGTTAGCAAACCATCCTGAAATAATGCGATCATACAGTATTGAAGAACTCTATTCCCGTAACCTTGTATTGGCGCTTTTGACCGGGATGCTTGGTGATGCGAAAATGGGAAATTATCTTGCAACAAAGCATGACCGGGATGTGTTTGACTATTTTTCTAAGCATCTTAACCTCATGCTGCGCTTGAGTACCCGTTCAGAAAATACAAAAAAAATAGCCTCGATGGAGCGGCTGCTCAATGTACTCGAAGCAACTGATGCTGAAACACAAAAGATATATAACCAGATACTTGATAATGCCGTGTACAATGGACGAGTGGGTACCGTAATGCTTTCTGAAACCGACTCCCTGCTTTTTTTTGATGCTATTGAGTATAGTCAGTTTGTCGGTATGATAAAAGTAGCAACAAATGCTATTGCAGAAAAATCGGGCGGGGTTGGTATCTCCGTCTACCATGATGCCCCCGGCAAATCGGACAAAATCCAATGCCGAATCCGCGCTGCACAGGCAGCACGGGGCATTGATCTCCATCCCGTACTCAGCCATTTTAAGATTACTGATGGAGGAGGGCATCCGGGGGCAATCGCATTCCGTTTACCCCGTAAGCTGGCACCGTCTTTACCGGCATTGCTTGCTGAAATTGAAACTTTTATCCGGCATACAATATTATACGAGGATACATCTGAGAATCTCTAAAAGCTCGATTGAATGGCGGGCTATTGAGCCGAGTACAAAGCAAACCAAGAGTGAGTGAAGGGCAGCCTTCGAGCGGGTATAGAGCAGCTCAAGAACAGGTATAGACTATGATAAAACAAAACTATCAGATACTGATGGAAAAAACGATTGCAGCTCTTCCCTTTGAATTTTCAGCAGCGAAACCGCCGGCTTTGCTGCTTCACTCCTGCTGTGCGCCGTGCAGTTCTTCTGTTATTAAACGGCTGGCGGCTTATTTTAAGCTCACTGTATTCTATTATAATCCAAATATCGACACGCAAGAGGAGTATAGCACCCGCGCGTATGAGCAGCAGCGGCTGATTGACCGGTACAACAAGGAAGGCGTATCACCCTACCGGATTGACTACATCATCACAGAATACCGGCATGAGAATTTTCTGGAACTCGCGGAAGGGTATACAGACTGTCCTGAAGGAGGAGAGCGCTGTTTCCGCTGCTACCGCCAGCGGCTGGAGGCAACGGCACGGGAAGCCCGGCGCGGCGGTTACCACTTTTTTTGTACGACGCTATCATTAAGCCCGCTAAAAAGCGCCGCAAAGCTCAATGAGATCGGTATGGAATTTTCTACGGAGCAAAGCCGCTGGCTGCCGAGCGACTTTAAAAAGAAAAATGGCTATTTGGAATCGATCAGGCTGAGCAAGGAACTGGGGCTATACCGGCAGGACTACTGCGGGTGCGAGTTTTCCCGCCGCGAAGTGTAAGACAAAGCTGACTGTAGATGAAATTGCAACAGAGCTGTATAAAATAATCCCTCTGCTAGCTTCAAAAATGAATTTTTCAACGTTGGCCCTGAATATATTATTTTGTAACTATCTGTGCTATACTGCCGTTCGGAGGCGGTGTGCGCGGAATATACAATGTGAAAATCAAGTACATAACGCTTGTTTCGGCGGCGTTTATCTCTTTTTTGGTGTTTTTTGCCGAAGTGCTGTGGCGCGGGTGGGACGGCTTGGATTGGCTCGAGTATCCGCACTATGCGCTGGTGCTCCCGCCGCTTTTGTTCATCCTTTGGCTGAATTACAGCTACGAGTTCCGCCTATCCGCCGTAAAAAATCTTGCGTTTGTCGCAGTGTACGGCACGTTCTTTTTCGCCGCGTATAACAGCTATCCCATCGCGTACAATTTTTTGGGTTATTACGGCTGGGTAATGCTTGCAGGATATATGAAGTATCCGTGGCTGCAGTATCTTGCTTGGCAGCTTGCCGTGCCGTTTTCGCTTTTTTGCACCAACAGTATCATAGCGTTTGTGTTCAAGCTGCGCTTGCGCAGATGGGAATACCTTGTGCTCCCGTTTTTCCCCGTCCCGATATATGCGCTGTCGTATGTTCTGTTGATGCTGCTTGCGAAGACGGATATTGTTCCTCATTCGGACTGGGAGAGCGATTCGATTTATCAGTTTAAGACCGGCACGATTATCTTCGGCTATATGGTTGTCGAAGGCGTTTTTGTTCTGCTGCATCAAAGACGGGCGGCGCACAATGAGGATTTTAAAATAAAGAGGTTTATATGTATACAGAATTAGATGATTTGTTAGAACAAAATACAACAATCGATGCATGGTATGATGATGTTTTTTTAATCGCCTGTTCCATTCTTAATGATTTTTCACAAAATGATTGGAATATACTGAAAAACAATATATTAAATAAGGATTTGGAATGGCAAAAAAAATTGGCATATTCAATTAGTAATAAAATAATCATCGATGAATTAGATATCCTATTGGAATTATTAAAAATTAATAATGATGAATTAACTGAAATATGTATTGATTCCCTAAAATTATATTGCATCCCTAAGTTTGAAAATATAATTAAAAATAATCCGAATGTTTTGAAAATAATACATGACAAAAATAATTTCCAAAGCAATTTTACTAGGACTGTTATTGAACAAGTTATGCAAATCCTTAATTTTCGTTCGTAATTAAAATTAGGAGACATTCCTGCATTGTAATTAATGTACTATGCACTGTGGCAGGATATTTGAATGGGAAGAAAAAAATACAGCGTAGGAAAGACATAGATAATTTTCATTTGCTTACTAATGAAAATAAAGAAATATAAATATGGAAGGTGGAGCAGGACAATTAAATACTGCATTTTCTTGGCAATTAATGCTTGATAGTGGTATAGTTACCAATAACCATACAATAACAATAAAATAAAGGTGATATTTATGACTACAGAAAAGCTAAAGGAAGTTTTAGAAAGTAAAATTGCATCAGATGAAATGAATGATTTTTATGTTGGTAAAATAATTTATAAACCAAATGCATGCGGTTGTATAAATATAAATGATAGCTGGTTTATTTATAAAAAGATGGATGAAAATTGTTATTTATCTCTTACTGGACCTTTTTTTGAAAATGAAATTATTTATGCTTGTAGTTGGCTCCTTAAAAAAGAGGATTTATTTGACGAATATAAAACAGATGACTTCTTTCAAAAATACATGCATAATCATTTTTCATCAATCGAAGAAATAAAAGAAAAATATCCTGAATTGGAATAATATTTTTCCATAAGATAGAATCCACCGTTCTTTGACATAAACTCAGGGAAAGTATGGAATCCTTGAGTGCCTATCAGAACACATTCAACCAGAGTGTATTCTGACAGGCAAAAAAAACAAATAACGCCCGCGCAAAGGATTGTAGCCGCGCCGAAAGGCGTTCCGAAGCGAAGCGTAGGAATGAAGCGAAAGCGGAACGGCGGAAAGCCTGGTTTTTGCTTTAGCAAAAATGCGCCCATAAAATATAAGACAACCGAGCTTGAGAGGATGAACTACGTTATCCTAGCGGTTCAGAGAGTAAAAGACCAGATAAATTTATTATTAATAGCATAACTACTGATGAATTTGGAAATAGAAAATTGTCAAAATATGAGTTTTATAATTAGGAGATATCAGAATGACGGATGTGTATAAATTACTTGCAGACATTGCTTGCAGCTCAATAAAAGAAGATTGGAAATATATCACCATTGAAATCAAATCAAGCATGTGGGAAATGTTTAACACAACACCATTTTATTATCTAGAAAGCGGAGAAAAAAAATCATTTAAACTTTTAGATGATGATTTGGATATAGATTTAGGTGTGTGTGTTTTTGAGCTTCAAGAATCCATGTTTCCGGAACACAAATGGAACAGAGCCGT
>NZ_JBQNBW010000054.1:0-19105 GCF_052169735.1 Treponema sp. | reverse complement strand
TTAATGAAAAGAAGTACTGGATTTCTGTATAAACTAATTTTGATTACTTACTTATATTTATTTTGTTTGATATAATTGCTTATATCATCTTTGTACTCTTTAATTCTCGCTCCGAAATATGCCGATGTAGCCGACTGCGTGGAGCTAAAGGATTCGGAAAGTCCGTCCATGCTCAAAGAGCTTGAGGAAAAACCGGACATAAGACCGTCGCCGATGATATTTAAAAGACTTACCGCCGCCTGCTTTGCAATTATTTCCCGTAAGTCTTGAGGAATGTCATCGCTTGTCTCAAAGCCTGCATCATAATCAATCGAATAAAAAAGCTGGGATTGTAATGTCTGATTACCGTACATGCCGACTGCCGTTTGAATACCGCTTGATGTTTCAGTCGGCTTCAACGGGCGTTCCATCAGCTTTAAAAGCCCCTTCGTTTTATCAACAATCGTCGTCTGGGTAATGTTGCGGCAGCTTTGCCATCGTGAAAGAAGTTCCAATTTATGCAGTTTTAAGATAGGGCGCTGCCGGGTTTTGATTACTCCGTACCGCGAAATACGCGCATACTTAAAATCGTATACAGCCTCATCCGTATCGTAATCGATACCTTTTACAAGATTTCTTTCTGTGGCATTGCACCGTATTTTTTGTTTTTTAATGGTAATATCCAGCTGCCGTTCAATCTCCGTGGTGCTGGCATCAATAAAATACTGTATCTGCTCATCCGTATAAGATTGTCCGTTTGTTGCTTTGAAATCGGTACCCCATAGATAGGTAAACCGTAAATCATCGGGAGTAACCGCCGTTCCCCATGTCCCCGGCGCAGTTGTATAATTGCCGAATGTATACCCTATTGCTTCATTACCGCTTGATCGAACCCAATTTGAGTATGTATACTCTGAATCCGCAAGGTTCGCTGCCTCAAAATCGATATAGCGATATGAATAGAGCTTGTTTGCTTCAAGATTAACATTATCAAGAATATCCCCATTTACACTCAGGGGAATCGTGTCGGTATCGGGAATATGAAAGCCGCTTGCCGTATACACCGAATAGGCATCTTCATCGTTTGCCCTGCGTTCAAGACGAACACCGGTATAACGCGAATCTCTTATCGTTATGACAATTTTACCTCTTACTGATACTGCTGCTATCATATTCCCTCCTTTCTTTTGTTATGTTACTGAAACGAAAAGCCTGGAACCTGCGAGAAATGGACGGCATCTTCAAGTTTCACTTTGGCATAGCCTTTATCATCAAACGTGATAATGTCTCCGGTAGCTCCGGTTACAGACTTTCCAGCTCTTTTTTCTGAAATAACTTCTACTAAACCATCGGATGAAACATTGAACCGGAAACCGTTGCCGGTAGCATCTGTTTTTTGTTTCTCCCCATCAGGTGTATCACCCGTTTCGTCATCAGAGTCTCCTGTTTCGTTTGCCTCCTCATCCGATGCATCAGGATTACTGTCAGCTCCATCGGATGAAGCTTCCGTTTCACCGGATGTACCGCCTGTTTCACTATCCGCCGTTTTCACTTCGGCTTCATTACTCGCGGTTACCGTTTTGTTATCAACGCCGGTATTCACAAGAGCCGGATCATCTTTTACCGGCTTGTCAGTTGCCGTTGCAGGTACCGCCTGTTCAGCAGCCGCGGTTTTCACTTCGGCTGCCTCAGCTTTTTCTGCAACACCGGTTTTATTTTCCGATGCTTTTCTTGCCATTAGTACAAACCTCCCGTATACGCGATGTTCTTAACAAGACCGCAGAATTTTGGCGCTCGCAGTTCAAGAGCCCCGAACAACATAACAAGGAACGGAGTTTCAGCTGTATTGATCGGTGCAAGCGGATAGGTGCATACCGGTAACAGCTGTGCGAATGTGTATACCGGCTGGATTCTCTTTTCCGTGAGGAAAAGCATAGATGCAGTACCCGGCAGCTCTTTATTTTCATCAACATAGATTGTCGTAGCAGCCCCGCTGTTTGCAACAGAATCCATTTCCATCACTTCTGTACCGTCTTTCTTTGAACGGCAGATAATGAAACCTGTTGCTTGTACACCTGCCCCCGGTGTAATAGTCAGCGTTACCTTATTACCAGCGCCAACCACAACCGCAGCAGAGACAGCGGTACCTGCAGAAATACCATAAGAATTGACTGCGTGAACGGTATACCGGTAATCGCCTGCATCACCTGTTTCAAACAGTGAACCCGTACCGGAAGCCGCCCCTGTTACAGTTGCCGGAGCTGCCGGACGCTTGAGTGGATCACCAGCAGCACGTACAATGCCTTTTACGTGGTAGAACTTATCAGCTCCGGCACCTTCGCCGGTAAATTTAATCGTTGAACCAATGGCAGTAGGATAACTCGGTAATGCCTGCATTGAGGCTTGCGAATCCATTACGGTAAAACGGATCCGGTCCTTAAACAGTCCTTTAATATCCTTTGCCAATACCGGCGGGAACAATGCTGTTTCAAGAGAGCCGCCTTTTTCAAAAACCATTTGCGCTATATTGTCAAATAGAACCTCTCCAACAGAGCCGATGCTTTTACCCCGCAACGATATGATGTTTTGATCCTCTGCTTTTGCTCTGTTGATCGAGGCAATAAAACCGTCAAATTCGGTCGGAACAATAGCTGAGTCCCCATGAAAACACTGGTACTCAGCACTTTTGACGATTGTTTCAACCCCGGCAATCTTTTCACTTGCAAGCGCGCCCTCAAATGTTTCAGACACTTCCATCTGTTTAGTAACAGAGCGGCGTGTTTGCATGTATTTCATGTTGAACGGTTTTCTCTCAAGCGACTGATCTGTTTCAAGCGACTGTCCGCCTTCTCTTACTGTGAGAAACCGGTAATCACCGTGTCCGGTACGCAAGTTCAGTTCATGTACCGTAGACTTAACCGGTGTCTTTTTAACCGTATTCATAACCTTGCAATCTTCTTTCAGCTGTGAAACAACATTCACAACTTCCGATTCAAGATTTTCAGGGATTAAAGCACGACCGCCAGTAAATTGAGCAGAGTCCGTTCCATAACCGGCAACCAGTGCCTTCTGCAATTCGTTTACTTCCGACGTAGCCATTTCGCCGGAAGATGTGCTGTCAAAAAAGCCCATTATTTCTCCTCCTTCGCAAGCTCTCTCTGCAAGAACTTGTAATACTCATCCTGCATCGGCTGACCGGTACGCATACACTTTTGCATATCCGATGAAATCATGCTGGATTTAATCATGTCGATTTTTCCTTCTTGTACGCACCGCTGGAGTACACATTGCGCTCTATACAGGTCATCCTCTGTAGGTCTGCCTTTTGGAGCGGGTGTCTGCGGTACGCCTCCGCTCGTTCCCCCGAAGCTCTTATTAAGAACCGATTTCGGCGGAAGCTGCTGATTGCCGATCGCATAAATCATTTGGGCAAGACCTTCAATGGCTCCGCCCAAATCTTGAATCTGCTCCTGATAGGCTTGGATAGACTTGCGCATTGCAGTAAGGTCTGCATCAATCGCTTTAAGCACCTCCTCGCCGCTCACATCATCATCGTCGTCGTGATTGTCATTTTCGTCGCCTTCATCTTCGCTGTTTTCTTCAGGATCAGCTTTGTTTTTCTCGATGTCGTCTTCATCACTGTTTCCTGCCGGATCGTTATCGTCCCCGCCGTCCACGTTCTTTTTGATGTCGTCTTCATCTCCATTTCCGCTGCCGCCTACAAGAGACTTCAAAAGACTTGCAACAGAATTAGTAAATGATTTTTTCATCATTAGACCCCCTTGATCTATAATTTCTGCGATTATTTCGCTGGTTTTTTCTTTTGGTACACCATGCGCAGTCAGGTAATCAGCTGCATCTTGTTTGCCGTTGACTCTCCCCCTGTTAAGCATTTCAACAAGCCCTGCAATAGCTTCTTGTATGTCTGCATCGGGGGTATTTGCTTTCAGTGTTTGTACTGTTTCAGTTGCATCAATTATGTTTGTATTTGTGTCTTCCGGGATAAGCGCCTGCCCGCCGGTTGTCGTAGCTGAATCAGTGCTATACCCTGCATAGAGTGATTTTTTAATTTCAATTGGTAAGAATTCAACAAATTCTGCTGCCGTCATCGACTTTGCAAAAACAGCATAACCGACGGTATTATTTACCGGCATAGTCGTAAGCGCTAAATCATTCCAAAGTACATGAGTGACTTTTTCAACACCTGTTTTTACGTTTTTTATGACCTTTGGGAATATGCCGCCGACACTTGCTCTTACGCGGGTAGAACCGGCTTTTAGCATTTTGATTATATCTTTTGCTTTTTCATTCGTTGCGTAGAGCTTGCCTTTTACGATTGTTTTCTTTGTTGCTTCGTCAAACTGTACATCAATAGGCTCACCAATAATCATAGAATCATCGGCTATCACGTTTCCCTGTTCGTCCTTTCGCTTATGAAGGTGGTTGTACGAAATAACACCGCCCCTTAAAAACTCCTCTTTGGATTCCATCAGGGCATTTTGTAGGACTATTTGATTTTGTAAGTCTAAATTTTCATTACTTGCTTCTACTTCAAACAGGTAATTACCGAAATCGTCTACTTTTCCTTTCGATTTTCTGATTTCGAGATCGAGATAAATAGTGTTAAATGTATCCGTATCGGTCATTGCTGCACCTCGTAAAACAAAAAAAGACAGCCTCGCAAAAGTTCAGTACTATCCGTACTGTCTTTTTAGCGGCTGCCTTTTTAAAGTGCAAATCGCAATGAAGAAGTATATATAAGGTTGTTCTTATTTATTATATCATAGGGTTAAGAGAGGAATTTGTCAAGGATTGTAGCCTTTTTTCAATCTCTAATTGCTAAATACACGGTCGATTATATCCTGAAACTCTCTAAAGAGCTGCTTTGCCCGCTCACTGCGAAAAGTATCGTTAAATCCATTGCTTTTGAGCGCATCGGCAATACTCTGATAATACCATGCTATATCATTTTCCCCCGCATTGAACCGTTCCCATATCTTTTCACCAATGCTGAGCTTATCACGGTACATACTCCGTATGTTTGATAGCTTATCAGCAAAGCAGACCTGCAGTGATTCCGTACTTGCTTCTTGTATTTCGTCTACAGTTCGTTGCTTGCGCTCCTTCCATGTTTTTGACTTATCTTCGCTTTCAGTCTGGACTATCGTAAGAACGGCATTTCCGAACGCTTCTTTAATCTCTTCCGGGGTGGTATCAGTGTCTTCAAGTGTATCGTGCAGGATACCAGCAATAATTACGTCTTGACTGCAATCCATAGCCGTTAGAATCTGCATAGCTTCCATCGGATGGACGATATAGGGAATATCGGTACCCTTGCGTTTTTGCCCTTCATGCTTTTTAGTAGCAAAGATGATTGCTTTTGGGATAAGCAGCTCGTTCATTGTCGCCTCTCTCTGTTTTATAGTATCATGCTCTTTATTTCAGGCGGTATATATCTGGATTGTTTCGCAGCATTGATAATCCGTTTAAGGATTGCAGGCTTTACATCTTGCTTGTCGATAAGGATGCCCTTGTTGATGCCGTTAAAAATCTCAACACTCGACATTATGATTGTCCGCTTATAGTCCACTATAGAATCATGCGTGATAAAATGATGATCACCTGCTTTTAACACACACGAACAGTCCTGCACATTCGGGTATTTAAGTGTTGTAACTGAAACGACAACTTGATTAAATTCCGCATCGGGATTTGTAATAACTATTCGCAAGTGCCGTTTTTCATCTCCGCTCGCTGTTTTTTCCGGTGCACTGAGAAATGACTTTCCTTTTGACATGTTATTTAGACGCTCAATGCTGCAAGTTCTTTTTCCTCATTCCGATAATACGCATCTTCGGAAAGGATAAAATCAATTTCTTCCTGTGTTCTACCTAAACCTTCAAGAATAGTTTCTTTTTTTATCGGTAAACGAGACCCGTTCGGATTTTGCCATTCAGGACACACTTGAGGATTATGCACTACCTGTATCATCGTTTGCCAACTTGCTTCGTGATATTCAGCGTCTATCTTGTCGAGTATCTCTTTTTCACACTCCGATAACTTTGAATCCGGTATGCGCTCTGTCGCAAGCATCAGATTGTAACCATCTTTGATAAACCGCGCATTCCAAAGATTCTGACTTGCAGAATCGGTATACTTGCCTTTTATCAGGTCATATACTCCGCTTAATACCGGCCCGTTATCAAGTGAATAGTATACGTCCCCTGTTATTGAAACATTCGTTTCTCTAATTGATTCACGATCCGCTAAATACATCAATTTTATGAGTTTTGTATAATTAAGTGTTGTTTCTTTATATTTTTTGAGAATATATCCTGTAACCTGTATCAGCTTTTCAAGATTCATTCCGGCTCCCATTCACTCATAATATATCATATTTCGGGATAAATAACAAGGTTGTCAATAGTTTTCTTCTATTTTTGATATGATAGCTAAAGGTAACTTTCAATCTCCGATTCACCAATACCACCCCACATACAATCAACGGGGATATTGCTATGCTTTAGTGTCTTATCTTTCAACACAATAAAGCTTTCGCCTAAGATATTTGCGGCAAATACTGTATCAGAATCGCTTAAAAAATACCGATATGGCATAATTTCATCTTCAATAATGCCGTCTTTTTGCATACCGCTGTTCTATGATATGTTTTAATCCATAACCGCTTTTCCCACTTGACCCAACATCAACGACTATATCACCTATATCTTTATGCCGTATTGTTGAGCTTTTTCCGCTTTCCAATACACCACTTAAAAGCTGTAAATCCTGCGTAACCATTCCGTCCTTCTTATTTTCCCCGCCACCTCCATCGTTTGCAGTTGCAACACGTCCCGCGTTATCGGTAAATACCCCTTCTTTAGCGGCTGCCTTTTGCTTTACTACGCTTTCCGCTGCCTCAATGCGCTGCCCCTCTACGCTGTAAATACTCCAGACTTTGCGCATAAGAGAACGGTTTACAATCATCTTATCACCGTCAGGTGTTTTAGCGGCGGGTTCGGCTACGCTTTTTGCTCTTGCGCGTTCTTGTACTGTTTTCTGCTGTACCGGTTCTTTGTATTTATCGCGGGCTTCCTTTTTTGAAAAAAGATTGTCCCACTTTATTTTATTCGTAAAATACTCAAGCACGTGTGCGGCAAAAGTTTGTTTGTCCGCTCCAAAATCTTTTTTGATTTCGTATTTTGAATAGTGTTCCTCAATCTTCTTTTGCTTTATGCCGAAGCATTCAAGCAGCGCCTTAAATGGGTGTTTCCAACTATCTTGATAAACATAGTTATAGCCTTTACCCGTTTTCTTAGGATAGCGGCGGATGTACTTAACGGAACGAGCCTTGTTTATCTCATTCCATTTTGTCCGCCAACGTTCCAAAAATTTAATTTCTATCATAAATAGCCTCCCTCAATATGCTTAAAAGTAAATTTTCGTATATAAATCCTTACATTTTCTATTGACAACTTTGTAAATGCTCCAGTTTTTTGCCACGCCATTTTTTTTGCAGCACCTTCTTTTTGAATACTTCTATAGGCACCGTATCAACCCCGCCGAAAAATCCGCTCTTGTCGTATTGCGAAAAATAAGCCTTTTTTGCTTCTTCAAGTGTGTTAAAGCCGAGCATACATTTGTCTTCGTCATAGGTATCAGTGCCCGGTATTTTTTGATGTATGATGTACACATTACGCGCATTTTCATTGTCGCCTAAATAACAGTCTACGTGATCACCGTCTACGCCTTCCGTTTCGCGGATATATCCGTAGTCGTAGTTCATTTTTATAGCCCATTTATGCCCATCGCTATCTATGCCGCGCCTTATGCTCCCTTTTTCATTTTCTATGCTTATTTTTAGCCCTGCAAAAGAAGTACGTCCTTGTAATGGATAACCGCTATAGGTAAGAGATTTATCGATTGTATCTTCACTTCTGAAAAGCTCGTTTATGCGGTCGGTAAAACCTTGCGTTGTATCATCGGGATTTGCGATACCGTTCTTTTTATATTCTTCTTTTGCCTGTTTTACCGCATCATTCCACTTTTTTGCGCGTCCGCTTTGTTCAGCGACAAGCGCATCAATTCTTGCGTTATCAATATCAGTGTCGTAACGTACCCATGTGCCGCGGCAATAAGGATGAAATACACCGGTTGTAAAGCTGTGTCCGCTGCCGTTCCATTCCTTACCTTCCCAAATAACGAAGTCTGCTACACCGTCATTTGCCTTTTCGTCTTTAAGCGGTATATCGCTCCACACGGCAATTTTACCGTTCATACGTTTGCAAAAAGCGCACGTATTTTTGTCTATGACTTCAATCCGCTGGAAGTATGCTTTTTGACCATCAGGTGTATTGTGTACTTCCTCGCGTAAAAATGAATTATTGACAGCGTTCTGTATCTCCGTATCTGCAAGCCGCTGATAATCGCGGTTATCGCCTACCATTTTGTCAAACAATGCTTGAGATACTTCACTTTTACTTTTGCGCCCCTTTACACCGTCAATCAGAATTTGCTTTATATCACCGCGCATTTCATCGGTAATATTCGTTATTTTTGTTGCTGCAGATTGTGTGAGCATTTCAATACGTGCTTGTTCTCCTCTGGTAAAAGAAGCGCCGAAAGTGTTTTTCATGTTCTTCACGGATTCACTTATCCAGTCAAAGCTTTTACCGTGATACTGTAATTTTTCAAGCTGTAATGCTTTTACCGCTTCTAATGTGTTGTATTTGAGCATACGGTCAAGGATTTTTCCCAGTGAATTAGATTGAAGAATGATGTTCTTTTCAGTGTCTTTTATGTTCCGGTTTAAAAACTTTTCGAGATTTTTTACAAACTTAGCCCAATCAGCCTGTTTTATCGGCTCTCCGGTTTCAGAGTGATACAGAATCTTGCCCTTATGAGTAAGGATGGATTTTGACATAACCGTCTTTTTGGGTAAGTCAAAGTAATCGGTAATAAAATCGTATGTATTTCTTACCAATTCAGAAAAGAAGACACACCATTTGTCTGTTAAATCTTCTTGAGCCTTATATAAAAAGACTTCACCTTTTGCGCTTTTAAGCGGAATATCAAAAGACATTGCCATTGTGCGTAAGGCTTTTTCTATGCGTTCGTTGGAGCAGTCTTTCATTCTGATATTCACGCTCGGTAGTGGGGTGGTATTATCCGCCGGAACGTATTCGGGTACACCGCCTGTAAGACATTTTTCAAGCTGCGTAAACTTTGCGTATCTATTACCTTCGGTTATGTCATGTATATTTATTTGAATAGTTCTGTTGACATTGTTGTTATTTCGGGGTACAGTAACAGTATGGATTGATTCGGTGGCGACCCGACCGAAAGAATGAATTGATTTCATGACTTTCACCTCGCCCTTTCCGTTAAAAAAGCACGGCGTTATGTCTGTGCTTTTTTTTAATTCTAATTTATCTATTCCGACAACTGAAATATAAACTGTATTTCCATAGGTATTGTCAGAATATTTTAATTTTGAAACAGTTACTTGAACATAATCTTTATTACTTCCTTTTGGTGTCGCTCCTGTAACGGTCTGATAGACATTCGCTATTACAGTTTTTCCGTTTCTTTTATCGGTATAAGGTTTTGCAAGTTCCTCATATCGGGCATGTGTCCACACTCCGTTAGATTCAAGTAATTCTTTAGCACAAGGCAAGTACCTTACATGCCTCATCATGTTTGACAAGGTTCTTTGTTTCTTTCCGCCTATACTGTTTCCGCCCTGCTTTTTAAGATGGCTGTAACTTATACCTTCAAAAACAATCTGCTTATTTCTCAACTCCATGCAAATAGACTTATCATTCGGTTTTGTATTCTGCCAGTCTTTGAGCCATACATTATTGATGTAGTCTGCCGCTTGTTTTTCTACCTGTCTACACTGGTCTTTTTCAGGTATGTTTCTGTTAATCTTAAAAGTCAATGCACTGCTTTTACATTGTGAAATACGCCCAAAATTATTGTGTTTGTCATAGTAATAATACCATGTGCCATTTTTGAACTCTCTACGACTGTATTTATGAGACTTTATCAATGCTTCTAAAGTGATTTGCTCTGTCATATTCCCTAGTCCTTAAAACCCAAAATAAAATGACTTACTAACACTCTCTTGTTCATCGCTGCCAAAATCAAGATCACTGTTTCCGCTCTCTTCTTCACCGTTACCGACATCTCCCCACTCGCCGCCGTCAGTACCCTCTTCCAAGTCTTCCATTCCCCCCGCATCGTCCATCTGTCCTGCTTGATACATCTGTACCAGCTGCGGGTTCGCAGGGCATTCATCAGCCCACTTTGACTCAAGCGGCGGCAAACCTTTTTCCTTACGCACTTCATTGACCGTCTTATATGATTCAAGCTCCCCTTTCGTAAGATCAAGCATTTGCTTAGGGTCGTCCCGCTCATAGCCGACAAACTCAATTTCATATCCGGGAAATACTTTCTCAACGATTTTGTTGAGATACTGCTGCACAAAAGAAAGCATATCTCCTAAAACAAGCGATTTACTCGCTTCAATTTCAGGCGCTGCATTTCGTTCAAAAACCGGCTGTGATTTTGAGCTGTGAAGCCCTAACTCTTCCATGCTGCAGCCGAAAAGGGAAACCGTTGCACTGATAAGAAGGTCTAGCCAGCTTTGGAACTCCATTTCACGGTTCGTTCCGCCTAGAGCTACCCATTTAATAGCATTAGACTCTCCGCCAGTTCCATTGCCTGCCGGAATAATCGGCACCCGCCATTGGTTCGATGGGGAGCCGCTCATAATGTCGGCTATATAGTCTTCCATTTGCTCTATCGTTTCTTGGCTTGCGTTTCCGTCCAGTAAAAGCAAACCGCGCGGTAATTTATTCTCCGTGAAGAAACCAGAATTGTAGGTAAATGCATTAATGGTGCTTGTTATAAGGTCTATCGCTTGCTCTACAACCGAATAGCCGTAAAAAGAATAGTGTATATCCGTTCTCGGATTCTGATAGTCGAAAATCAGCGATCCTTCCGGGTAAAACGCTTTGGGAATACTGTTGATGATCTGAACGTGTTTTATATTGTACGGGTTTTCTTGGTCTGGTAAGACTTTTTCAATCGTTGCGCCGTCTACCGCCCAGAACGCATACGGTTTACCGGCTCTGGTATAACCTATTTCCGTTGCAACTTGGTCAATTTCAAGCGCATCACGCACGATTTTTGTACAAAATCTGGAAAGATTATCTCGATCAGTGTTTTTGTCAAATCCAGTGTTAAGAAGGAACTGCTCTATAAGGGTTCTTTCTTTTGACTTTTGCCCTGCGGCTTTAATAACATCTTCACCGGCTTTTTTGACGATAAAACCGCGTAAATTGCGGTTAGTAGATGGCTTAAAAAACGGTTTCATCTTCTTTTGCACATTGGTAATGCAAAGATTGATTATCCATGCCTTTTTCGATACGCGACGCAATGTTTGACAATCGACTTCGCGGTTAAAATGCCCGTCGGCAGTTTTTAAGTTTCCGTAAACATTGTTGACTATCGTAAGGTCATCAAAGAATGAAGATTGTGCCGCTTGGGCAGGTGTTTTTTTGAAAAATTCCGTATTTTGAAACCGTTTCGTAACGCGGGAAAGCCTATTTATTTCACGTTGTACGCTTATAGGCTCTACGCCGTTCGGAAGCGGTGTAAGTTCTTTATTGTTTATTTCCATGCCGAACTCTCCTTAAAACCGTCGCTAAGGATTCTCCGCGCTTCCGGGTCAGCGGTTGGTGCGGATTTTTTAAGAGTTCTTCATTACTGTTTGAGTTTACCACGATTGTCTTCTTTTTTCTAGCGTATTCGGCGTAAAAATTGGGGCTTCCGCTACGTGCCGTCGCTGCGTGGTTGGCCAATGCCCACGCCCAAAAGCTATCTGCGTGTCCTTTTTCGTTGCGCTCGGCATCATAGCGGAAAGAGCCGCCGCTTGACGGCGTTCGCTTTATCGAATGGATTTGTGCATGAAACTCACGATCGTTTTCAAGCTCAAATTCATTTTTTTCAAGTCCGAATTTTACACCCATTGCAAGCGTTTCTTTTGATTGCAGGGTAAATGTTATCCCTTCAACTCTGTCGCCGTATTCTTTATGTAACGCTTCATGAATCGGGGCGCCCATTCCAGTACAGTCAATACATGCGCGGTATATCGGCAAAGCGTTCATCAGTTTTCTTACAATTTCCTTTTGCTCTTCAAAAGTAACGGAAGTTTTTTCATATCGCATTGCTGCCCGTTTTTTGCCGTCTTTTATTCCCATGACATAAATTGCCGCAGCATCGCGATTTTTTGCAACATCATAGCCAAGAAAGAGTGGAGAACCGTATTTTTGAGGATTGTATTCGGTAATAAGCGAATCGGCATCTTTATAACTTTTTATTTCAAAATCGTATTTATCGGAAAAATATTCATCATCGGGTATATCTGTCGGTATAGCATCGCATTCCCGTCTTCCCGGCGTATTGGCATAAATCAAATCCAGAGATATGTAACTTGCCGCACTGTCGACAAACGTACATTCACATTCTTGCTGAAAATCTTCAAGGCTCGTATTATTGTACAGGTCTAAAAGATTTTTTGTACCAAATGTTCGCACCCGCTCTTCAGTCGTCATCTCCTTTGCACGTATGACCGCTTCTTTTACATCAGTACACATAACTTTTGCGTACCACCACGGAACAAAGTAGCGGTCATATCCGGGAAAACCTTTCTTATCCGTACAGATTTCATAAAACTTGCCAATAGTCCCCAGCGGCGTACTGCCGACTTCTATACACCCGCGCCGGAGCGTACAAAATGAAGCGGCCGTATACACTTCTTTTGAAAGTCGTGGTGTATAAATTGCATATTCATCAAGGCATACATCGCCGTTCTTACCGCGCGGCGGCCGACACGGAAGGCTTATCAATCGGCTTGTTGTGTTTGAATTATAGTCCTTGAACTCCAACATAGTCGTTGTTATGTGCACCAATTCTTTTTTATACCGCTTCGGAATTGATTCGTAGAACTCTTTTGCATATCGTATTTTTTCCTGCGCATCTTCTATGTTGTAAGAAACAAATTGCTTGGTATAATCACGCCGCGCGGGGTCTAGCGCTTTTACTAAGCCTTTTAATGCAACGACAAAAGAAAAGCCTGTCTGACGGCTTTTAAGAAGACAAATATAGCGATTTCGATTGAGGATAAAATCATCTTGCCAAAAATCAAGCGTGAGCGACTCTCCGTGATATTTCATAAATGCGTAGACGTAATTTAATTTTTCTTCCGGTGTCCATAGCTTCATTGTTGCTTTAATCCTCTTCCGTTCTCTCTTCTGTTTTGTTGCGCAGCTCCGATAGTTCGGTTATATCTGAATTTGCCTTAACAATTTTTGTCTTTACTTGCAGGTTTCCTTTTATAATTTCCGCCGTCGTCTCCACTTCATACCCTTCTTTGTTGCCTTCACCGTTTATCTTTTCGTACAATTCAATGAGCTTATTTTCTTCGGCGGTTCGGTTGGGTAACTTATAATTCGGAATTGAATGCTGCCCGACAAACTCAATCCCGTCTATACACAGTTTCTGCTCTTCGGTTAGTTCTTCCGGTTGTTTAACGGTAACAATGGTATGAATTTTGCCGTTTCCTGCTATGTGGTTTTCAATGTTATAAAAGTCCAGCCCCTTAAACTCACTCCGCGCTATCTTCCGCTGAATAATGCGATGATAGGCATCTTCAATGCCGGTCTTTACGACATCTTTATCAAACTGCGCGATAAGCGGCGCAATTTTCGTATTATGGCGTAAACTATAGCCACTCATGCGGGCGGTTTTTTGCGCATATCCGGCTTTACGCGCTGATTTTGCCGAATCATGATAGGAATTACTGTGCGGATAGGTATACCAGAAAATAAACAGCTTTTCTTTTTGTGTAAGCTTCACTCCTCCATAATCAAAGGAATCAAGGTCTATTACGCTCCCGTCTTCAAGCGTTACTGAAAATGTGTCTTTCGTCTTGCTTTTACGCTGGCGCTTCGGTTTTTCTTCAGGTGTCTCGGACGGCTCCGGTTTTTCACTTTTTTTCATGCTGCTTTCCTAGCTTTTCAGCAACGCAAACATGACGCATATAACCTTTTAAAATATGACCGCCTTCCGATACAATCTCGATTTTTTCAGCATCACAGACTTCGGTTGTCTTAAAACCGGTTGCTATATACTTTATTGCTTTCCCGCATGTAAGGCATACTTGCACGTTAGTCCCCCAAAAGTTTCTTGAGAGTATCGCCTCTGTATGTTTTTGAATATGAGTATTCGGTAATTTTTCCACTTTCAAAAACAAACACTACGGCACCGTTAAAGTCCTGTTTTTCTGCCATAGCAAGACAGCTAACAGCGATAGCAGTATCATCCGTTCTTGTTACAGGAACATCATGACGGTTTGCTTCGCTGATAGCCATACAGACTCCACTTTCAAAGCTCAATTTTATACTGCCTGAAAATTGTTCGTCTTTCTTTCGATTCAGATACGCAAAGATACGATTAAAACGCCCGTTCATTTTTTCCACCGTTTTAACGGTATCATTGGTCAGTATGATACTTGTATAAGTTATTGTGAATTCTTCTTTTATCTATTCTATATCAGATACAGGTAATAATCAACCTTGCAGTATATCAGTTGCAAGCTTTTCCAGCATGCAAATACTCCCTATTTTATGTCATTCACTATCATATATCCAATCCGCACAGGGGCTTTCTTCATTCTTTACTGTGTAAAATAAATCTCGCATAATACAAAAACCTTCATCTTTGTTTCTATCGTGGTGAAAATCCGTAAAATTTCCATCGGCATCTTCATCTGTCATATAATATATGCAGTTGCCGCAGCATCTCTTCTTTGCAGTCATTTTATTACTCCTATGCAAATAACGCCAATCGCTGTTTATAAAGCGGCTCATAATCGGGATTTATATCGATACCAAGCCAATTCCGATTTAAGAGAGCAGCGGCTTCGGCTACGGTACCGAAAAATGGATCGAGTATAACGTCCCCTTCACGGCTTCCTGCTAAAACACAAGGGATAACGAGTCCCAGCGGAAAGGCAGCAAAGTGTGCTCCTTTATACGGATGTGTCGGAATTATCCATACGTCTCGCTTGTTGCGTTTACCGCTTTCATTCGGCTTGTTACCGTGTGTTTCTGCTTCTATTTTTTTAGAATTAAAATAGCTCTGTCCTTTTGTATAAACTCCGCCGTTTCTAAAAATTTTATTGTTTCCCTTTATGCTTACTACCGGTTCTTTTATTGCTTCCGCATCAAAATAATAGTTCTTATGTTTCGATAAGAGGAATATGTACTCATGCGACTTTGTACAGCGGTCTTTTACTGATTCCGGCATTACGTTCGGTTTATGCCAGATTATATCTTGTCTTAGATACCATCCGTCTTCCTGTAACGCAAATGCAACCCGCCACGGTACTCCGATTAAATCTTTCGGTTTGAGCCATCCTGATAAAGGCGTTTTATGTACTCTCCCTTGGAGTGAACCTTTATGGGTACTTTGTTTATAGCGTTTACCAATATTAGCAGATGTACCTTCTTTGGTACGAGCTTTTCCGCTTCCCGCGTAGCTGTCTCCAAGATTGAGCCAGAGTGTCCCATCATCTTTTAATACTCGTTTTACTTCACGAAATACGTCAACTAAATTCTTAACATATTCTTCTACTGTATCCTCTTGTCCTATTTGCTCTTCAACGTCGTAATCACGCAATTTATAGTACGGCGGACTTGTTACAACGCATTGTACGGACTTCGCTTCAAGTGTCGGTAAGATATTCCGACAATCACCAATTAAAAGATTATTCATCTTGTTTTATTAACTCCCCATTAACCGGTAATTAAATTACAGAAAACAATTAAAATCTTTTTTGAACAGATACCGCAGAGCAATCCGTAACCGCTGAAAAAAGTTTGCGCTTTGCGCTTTTGCTTCAATATAAACGCTTACCTGCTCAAAAGCGGCTCTGTAATTTCCATTCATTTCTTTGCGAATTTGCCTATTATACTTATAACTCATATTTACCTTCCTTATAATCTAGTTTATCGGTGCTTACGCTAATATCTCCGTACGTCATAGCATTATCCATGATTGATTAAATGTGTAACATGCCCGCGCCCTAACAGCACTCTATCAGAGCGTCTGCACGTTACCGATCCGGTTTTTTGTGGTGATTGCGATTCGGTTTGTTTCTTTTCCACTTCTTCACAAGCAAAACGATATATTTTATTGCTATCTAATCCATATAGCTCACAAAGTTTAAACAAAATATCCCTTTTTAATGCCAATATTCTACCTGTCTCTATTTTAGAAACATACAATGCAGAACAACCAATTTTACAAGCGACATCGTATAAGGTTAAACGGCGCTTATGCCGTTCAAGATAGAATATATCGCCAATACTCATTTATTCCCCCCTTTTTAAAATCCCTTCGGCGTTTGAAATTCTGCCCATGCAACGACGTATTTGTTATTCTTCTTACACTCCCATGTATCGGACTCAACAAACCAATGTACATGTTTAGCCCCCAAATAGAACAGATACTCTTGATCGTCTTGAGGCGGAAAATCTCCATCTTTTAAGAAATGCCACTTGTATTCTTCACAGCAGCTTTGATAACCGGCATCAAAGGCTTCTTTCAACTTATCTTCTGCATAATCAACAATCTCAGCCCATAGCTCCGGGTGCTCGCTTGCACAACACGGCTCAACAGGTCTATCATCATAGTACCCTTTTTCCCATTCTTCAAAAGTAAATGCCATCGCTATTCCTCCTCACTTTTGTAACTTATATTTTTCATTCAAGTTTTGGTTCATATATCATTTCCCTCCATCCTTTTAATCCTTTCTCCGATCCAGCGCATGACAGGGACTGCCATACTGTTGCCGATTGCCTTGTAGCGCAAACTGTCAGGGCATTGTTCAGCAGGTTTTCCTTTCCACTCAATTTGTGTCCAGTTATCGGGAAAACCTTGCAGCCGTTCGCATTCAAGCGGGGTGAGATACCGGACAGTATGGTTGACAGCAACAGCATGAATATCTGATGCCGTTAATGTATACGCATTTGACAGACTAAACCCTGTACCATTACCGCCGCCTACAGTGCGGTTGATAGTATTTCCTGCAAGACATATCGGATGTGTTTTATAATCCGTTGCTTTTAATATTCTGCTCGTTTTTTTTGACACATTAAAAAATGAATCTACTATAAGAGGGGTATTGCCTCCGCCTGTCCCGTAACGGGCGGTAACAGTATCGGTAACGTTACCAGCTTCTGCATATCTGCTTGCACTTGGATGTGCTAAATACATTGTGCTTGCAGAGCTTCCTCTAATACTTTCGGAAGTTTCTTGTTTCTGTTTTTTGCCCGTCTGAATATCCCTGCACACGCCCTGCTGCTCAAATAATACTTTTGCGGCAAGGTCTGTTCGGTTATCAATATGTCCGATAACGAAGACTCGACGGCGGCGTTGGGGTACTCCGAAATATTGAGCGTCAAGCACCCTGTACGCCCACCCATACCCGCATTCTTCCAGCCCTGCAAGGAACGATGCAAAATCATATCCGCTGTTCGAGGATAATACGCCGGGGACGTTTTCCCATATAACCCAGCAGGGACGGTATGTTTCCATAATTCCCAGATAGGCATACATGAGAGCGCCTCGCTCGTCAGTGGTTCCGCCGCGCTTTCCGGCAATACTGAAAGACTGACAAGGTGTTCCTCCAACCAGAATGTCAAATTGTCCTGTGTTCCATTTCTCATATTGCGTAATATCTCCATAGTTTTTGACGTTCGGGTATTTTTGCTGTAACAGTTCGCAAGGAAATTTTTCAATCTCTGCAAAGCCGGTAGGCGTAAACCCTAACGGTTCCCATGCAACGCTTGTAGCTTCAATACCGGAGCAAACTGATAAGTAGGTCATTCTTTCTTAATATCTTTAGTGAAATTATATTTTTTTCCGCAAAAAGGGCAGAATGCAAAAACAACATTGCCACTTGTTTTTGTTTTATAAAATTCACCTGTTATAGTCTTCTTGCGAAAACTATAACTTCCAGTCATGAATGTCTGGATCCGATTATTATTACCAATACAAAACGAAACCCCATTCATTTTCGCTTCATTATCTCCGCAATTCTCTTGTAAAAGTTCTATAATTTTTTCAACGCAATCGCACATTTAATCCTCCACCAATTCCCCGCAGGGGCTGCCGTCGTCGGCAAAGACATAACCATCTAATAAAAGAGAAAAAAATTCCTTGCAATCATAACCGATAAGAGGAATATGTTTTGAGTCTTTTCTACCAACTAAAAAACAATTTTGAGTCATTTTAGATTTTATCCAACATTCGTGTTGTTCAATTATCTCTATTGCTTTTTCCTCACTTGAAAACGGCTTGTACTTAGGTTCAGCGGGCGGTTTGACAAGATAGGCGTAATCATAAGCATGGGTATAATAATTGCCTACAAACTGATCATCATCCACTATGACTAATATTTGTACATAGTTAGCAGCATCTATATCTTTCACTTGCCGATGCAAGCCCTTTAATGTGTCCGCAAAAATACATTGACTGCCTACCTTCAACTTATCCGCATTCACCGCGGTGTATACTTTACTCTTGTCAAACTCCATGATTTATTTCTCCTCTGTTGTTTTATACAGCTCTCTAATGTAACGCTGTATATGATTCGGAATTGGTATTCCTTTATCGTTCAGTTCAGCGACTTTTAAAATAAAGTCCAGCTGTGCATTCAATTTCTTTAATGCTCGATACCGTCTTTTTTCAAAAAAGTGAAAATTAAGCACACAAGCTACTAAAGCAGACGCAAATAAACTAATTATAAAACCTACCACCTCTCTCATTATTATTTCTCCTCGCTGTTGTAAAAAGCTTCGTTGAAATCCGTTACCGTTGATTGTGCTGCGGCAATGCGACGAGGCTCACAGATACTTTCATCAACCCATTGAACTTCCAGCGATTCCCAATCTTCAAATGCGTAATCCGATAATTCTTCAGCAGCGTTTTCAAGTATTTTTTCTGCATCATCCAAGTCCTTTGCCCACACTTCAACTTCATTAGTAACGATCAG